>JAOTVU010000096.1 GCA_029863385.1 Acidimicrobiia bacterium | reverse complement strand
CTCATTCCAACCTCGTCATTCCACCCTCAAGGCTAGCAAGGGCCCGGTGCACGAACTGGGATGCCAGGTAAGGGTTCGGGTGAGTCATTCGTTCCTGTGCGATTCGTTCTTCTCTGTCGATTTCCGTTCGATCTTCTATCGGATCTTCTGGTCGATCACCGATGTTCGTCGTGATCGGCGATCCGCCACATCCACGAGCGTGGATCATTGACGAATCAAAGACAAGCACCCTCGGCGGATTCGATCCGGCGCACGGCGGCGGCGGACGGTACCCGAAGGTCGATGACGGAGACGCAGTCAAGGTCGACCCGGGCCAGCACCGTCTCCAGAGCCTGGATCTTCTCGCCGAGCAGCGAACTGTCCCCGACGTTGGCTCGGCCCCCGCTCGTCAGGTCGATATAGAGGTCGCCCTCCGACACCGTCATCGCCGCTACCTGATCGATGAGGGACGGGGGCAGGGATTGAACCAGGCTGAGGATCAGCCCTGTCTCTGCGGGCGCCGATTCACCCGGACGCCCCGATGCCTCGATGCCGAGGATCGGAAGGAATCCGCCGGGAAGTTCGTTGACCAGCTCGAGCTGCTGTCCGAGCTGGTCGACGAGCACAAAGCGACCCGGGCCGGTGTCTCCGCCTCCGACGTCGGAACCGGGCCCGACGACCGGCAGCGCGAGAACCGGCTCCCGCTCGGTGACCCGCACGACGATCTCCCCGTCGAGGCGCCGTTCGACATCGGCCTTTCGGACCCACGGGAGGGCCTCCACGCCGCTCTCCGCCGCATCGAGATCGAGGTCGAGGAGTGGCTGGCCGGGGAGGATCGATGTTGCGGTGACCACCTCGTCGAGCGGGGTCCGGTTGTTGCCGACCACGGTCACGGCGTCGACGTCGGCGAGTTCGCTGTTCAGGACCCCGATCGTCGACACGGCCAGCAGGGAGACGACGGTCAGGGCGAGAACGACCCGGAGGCGCCGGGCGCCTTCCTGCCGGCGGATCTCCTGACGACGGTTGACGAATCGGTCCGACGCGGGGCCCACTCGAATCGAGTCGGCGTTGTAGCCGACCGGTGTCGGCCTGGCCGGCGTACGGGACGGCTTTGACGCTCTCCGGCGGCCGGACCCACCGCGGTTACGGCCGTCGGTGCTGTTGCCACCGGTGTTGGACGGGCGACGCCGGGTGCTCGACGGTGACGAACTCATTGGCATCCCACCTCGGTTGGCGCGATCGACTCGAAGCCGATGAGTTTGTTCTCGGGGTGCAGCTCGATGCCGGTCTCGGCCAGCACCCGACGCTTCACGTCGAGAATAAGGCGGTACACGTCGTCGGCCGAGCCGTCGGGATCGGCCTGGATGAAGTTGGCGTGCTTCTCGGACACCGAGGCCGTTCCGACCCGGTGGCCCTTCAGGCCCAGCGAGTCGATGAGTCGACCGGCCGAATCGCCGTCGGGGTTGGCGAACACGCTGCCCGCGTTCTGCCCGCCCGGCTGGTTGGCCCGCCGCCACCGTACGATCTCACTGATTTCGGCCTCCGACTCGGTGCGGTCGCCGGGCGCCAACCGAAGCCTGGCATCGACCACGATCTGCCACGGCCGGATGGCCGAGACCCGGTACCCGAGCTGGAGGTCGTCGAGCGACCAAGGACGAACGCCCTCGGCGGGGTTGTCCGACCGCAGGTCGAAAACACCGGCGGAGACGAGGGAGGCGGCCATGTCGGACCCGTGGCCGCCGGCGTTCATCCGAACCGCACCGCCGATCGAACCGGGGACACCAACCGCCCACTCGAACCCGGTGAGGCCGGCGGCCGCCGTCTTCCGGGCGACGACGGGAAGGAGCGCGGCCCCGCCGGCCGTGACGAGCGGTTCGTGCTCGTCGACGGTGATCTGAGCGAAGTCGTCACCCAGGTGGACGACGATCCCTCCGAAGCCGGCGTCGGCCACGAGCAGGTTCGAACCCTTACCGACCACCAGAACCGGACAGTCGACCTCGGCCGCCGCCTGGCGCACCAGCTGCAGATCGCCGACGGTCTGCGCCTCCACCCACAGGGCGGCGTCGCCTCCGACCCGGTAGGTGCAGTACGGAGCAAGGCTCACGTCGACGCGGGCCTTCGGACCCAGAATCCGGTGAGCCGGAGCGAGGTTGGGTGCAACGGTCACCGGTCGACCTTCCGATCCCGAAGGAAGGATGTCAGCGGACGACGTTTCGCCGCCAGGCGAAACTCGGTGAGGAGCTGCTCCGCAGGTACGACGGTCACCGGTTCTGAAGCTCCGGGAGAAGGCGATCGGGCACTCGTGTCAGATCGCCGGCGCCGAGCGTGAGGCAGAGGTCGCCGGGACGGAGTTCGGCCAGCATCGCCGCGGGCAGTTCATCGAGTGCATCGACGTAGCGGACGTCGGCGTCGGGGTGGTGCTCGGACACGACCTTGACGATCAGTTCGCCCGTGATACCGGGGCGCGGCTTCTCCCCGGAGGAGTAGATGCCGGTCACGAACAGCACGTCGGCCCTCCTGAAGGCGTCGCCGAACGTCGACCACAGCTGTTCGGTGCGGCTGTAGCGATGGGGTTGGAATGCCACGACGAGACGGTCGGGGTCGAGGCTCCGGGCCGCCGCGATCGCGGCCTCGACCTCGGTGGGCAGATGGGCGTAATCGTCGACCAGAACGATTCCGGCCGCCTCGCCCCGCCGTTCGAATCGGCGCCCGACACCGCCGAAGTTCGAGAGGGCGTTCGCTGCGGCGGCCAGATCGGCGCCGAGTTCGACGGCGGTGGCGAGCGCCGCCGTCGCGTTCCTGGCGTTGTGCATGCCGGGCTGGCGGAGGCTGATGTCGACCTCACCGGCGGCCGAAGCCACACGAAAGCTGATGCCGGTCGGCGTCGGAAGCGGGTCGACGATACGCCAGTCGGCGTCGACGTCGGACCCGTAGGTGATGGTCTTGGTCTCGGCCGCGACGGCTCTGGCCAGTTCGGCCGCGCCGGGATCGTCGAGACACAGGACCCTCGGTCCGGGGGCCTGGGTCACGAACCGGACGAACGCCTCCCGGAGGGCGTCGAAGCCCCCGTAGTGCTCGAGGTGATCGGGTTCGACGTTGGTGACGACGACGGCCCAGGCCTCCAGCTCGACGAACGTGCCGTCGCTTTCGTCGGCCTCGACGACCAGCAGATCACCGGTGCCGACCGCAGCGCCCGAATCGAGGTCGCGCAGGTTGCCGCCCACGATGAAGGCCGGATCGAGCCCGGCTCCCCGAAGGGCGGCGGTCAGCATGGCCGACGTCGTGGTTTTACCGTGGGTTCCGGCGACGGCCACAGTGCGCCACACCTTCGTCAATTCGGCCAGGATCTCGGCCCGCCGCAGCACGGGCAGACCGCGATCGCGGGCCGCCACCAGCTCGGGGTTCGAATCGGGAATGGCGGTAGAGTGGGTCACCAGATCGGCGTCACCGAGGTTGGCGGCTTCGTGGCCGACGGTGACCTCGACTCCGGCACCGCGGAGCTGGGCCACCACCTTCGAGTCGGTCAGATCGGATCCGGTGACGGTGTGACCGCGACCGACGAGAACGTGCGCAATGGCGCTCATGCCCGCTCCGCCGACGCCGACGACGTGGATGTGACGGGGGCGGCTTATGTCGCGGTCATCGCCGGTGGCGGTGGTGTCGTTGGTCATCGGAGTCCTCCGGTGTCGAGCACGAGTTTGGCCACGTCGGCGGCGGCTGCCGGTCGGGCCACCGACCGGGCCGCTTCGGCCATCCGACGGCGCCGGTCTTGATCGGTGATGATCGGCTCCAGTTCCTCTTCCAGTCGATCCGCGGTGGCGTCGGCGTCGTCAACGAGGCGGGCGGCGTCGGCGGCCACCAACTCGGCGGCATTGGCTCGTTGATGATCCCTGGTGGCGATGGGCAGTGGGACGAGCACCGACGGCAGCCCCGCCACGGCGATCTCCGAAACGGTCGAGGCGCCGGCCCGGCAAACGGCGAGATCGGCCCCGGTCAACACGTCGGCGATATGGTCCTCGTACTCCACTGTCATATACAACAGCCCGTCCTGAGCCGAGACGGGCGGATCCTGGCGGAAGTCATCCCAATCTCGACGCCCGACGATGTGGTAGATCGCCAGATCGTCCCGGTCGGCCCACCGCTCGGCCAGTTCTCGAACGGCCTTGTTGATCCTGGTGGCACCGAGCGAACCGGCCCAGACCGCCAGCATCACCCTGCCGTCGAGGACTGACGCATCGTGACCGGGCAATCGCCGCTCGACCAGACGCTTGCGGGCCTCGATTGGATCGTTGTCGACCACGGAAGCCAAGATCGCCGCTCTGATCGGGTTGCCGGTGACCACGCCGTTGGGGAGATCGGTATCGGGAAACGGCAGGGCGCAGACCTTGGCCCAGCGCCCGAACAGTCGGTTGACGGCGCTGGCCCTGGCGTTCTGCTCGGTCACCACGATCGGGATGCGCCGGAGCACGGCGGCGGCCGAGGCGGCGAAGGCGGCGTAGCCGCCGAGGCAGACGACGACGTCGGGCTTGCGCTTCGACACGATCGCCAGGCCCTTGACCAGCCCCTTGAGCAGGCCGAGCACCGAACCGAGGTTCTCCGTGGTCAGCTTGCGCTGGATGCCCCGGCCGGGAAGGAGGTCGATCGAGAATCCGGCGTCGGCGACCAGTGTCGCCTCGTTGCCTCGCTCGCCGCCGACGAAATGGATGTCGCGCCGGGGTACGCCGGCTTCGACCAACGCTTCGGCCACGGCGATGCCCGGGTTGGTGTGTCCGGCCGTTCCGCCGCCGGTGATGATGATCATGGCTTGCCCTCCGCCAGGGTCGGGTCGACGGCGCGCCGGGAGACACCGGTGAGGAGTCCGGCTGCGGTCAGGGTGACGATGATCGACGTTCCGCCGTACGACAGGAATGGAAGCGGTTCGCCGGTGGTGGGCAGAACGCCGATGACGATACCGATGTTGAGGAAGGCCTGGAAAACCAGCCAGATCGTGATGCCGGCCGCCAGCAGCATGCCGAAGCGGTCGGGCGCGCCGAGCGCGGCCCGTACCCCGAAGAAGGCGACGAGCACGAAGGCCAGAATCACGGCCGACGCGCCGATCAGGCCGACCTCCTCGGCCACGATGGCGAAGATGAAGTCGGTCTGCGATTCGGGAAGGAAGCCCCATTTGGCCCGGCTGGCGCCGAGCCCCACCCCACCGACACCGCCGGAGGCGATACCGACTCGACTCTGGATGATCTGGAAGCCGTCGCCGCCCGGATCCTTCCACGGATCGAGGAAGCTGGTCAGGCGGTCCTGCTGATAGCTGACTGCGAGGGCCATGGCCAGCCCACCGGCGGCCAGGCCACCGGCCCAGGCGAACAGGCTCGGAAGCCGGGCCCCGGCCACGAACAGCATGAGACAGGCGACGGCGGCCAGCACCAGAGGTGTGCCCAGCTTCGGCTGCAGCACGATCAGCCCCGAAAGCAGGCAGAGGGTCAACATGACCGGGCGAACCGTGAGTTCCGGGCGGTCCATCCGTCGCTCGCGGCGGGCCAGCAGGTCGGCGGTGAAGATGACGAAGACCAGCTTGGCCAGCTCAGAGGGCTGGATCACGAACCCGCCGACGCCGATCCAGCGCTGCGACCCGTTGACCGTTCGACCGACCCCGGGCAGCAGCACGACCACCAGAAGCACCAGCACCCCGATCATGGCCGGTGCGGCGAACCGACGGATGCGGCGGTAGTCGATGTGGGCGCCGGCGAGAAAGCCGACCGTTCCGATACCGGCCCGGATGAGCTGCTTGCGGAACAGGCCGAACGGTGACTCCTCACCCAGCAGGTGGAGGCTGGCGACCGATGACGCCGAGAGCACCATGACCAGGCCGAACAACGTCAGCGAGGTGAAGAGGGCGACGAGGAACGCCGAGTTGGCCCGTCCAAGATCGGTGACCTCAAGCCCCGATCGACGGCGGCGAGACGGATGGCGACGACTCGCCTGTCGCCTCTCCGTCCGATCGTCACCGGCACGGGACGAACCCGTCTTTCGTGATGATGTCGACCGAGTCGACGCCTTGGAGCGGGTCGAGCGGGTTGTCCGAGCCGAGCGACCGGAGCGACCGGAGCGACCGGTGCCCGACGAGCTTCGCGATCGGCGTGATGTCGCGGTCACGGTCATGTGTTCAGAACCCTCTCATGAACCAGACGAGTGAAGTCGCGACCCCGCTCGCCGTAGTTGGCGTACCAGTCGAAGGACGTGCAGGCGGGCGAGAGCACGACGACGTCGCCCGGTCGGGCGAACTTGCGGGCCAAGTCGATCGCCTCCTCCATCGAGTCGGCCCGCTCGACGGGCACCAGGGAATCGAAGACGGCGGCGATCTCATCGGCTGCCGCGCCGGTGGCCACGACGGCCCGGACCGGCGGCACCGTCGACGCCAGGGAATCCATGGCCAGGCCCTTGTTCTTCCCTCCTGCGATGAGGACGACCGAGTCGAACCCGGCGACGGCGACGACGGTGGCGTGGGGAACGGTGGCCTTCGAGTCGTTGTACCAGGTGACACCCTCGGCGGTGCCGACCGGTTCGAGGCGGTGAGGAAGCCCGGCGAAGGACACCAGCGTCTGGGCGATGGCGTCGACGCTCGCCCCGCCGCCGCGGGCGATGGCCGCCGCGGCCAGGGCGTTGGCCACATCGTGGGGCTGTGATCGTCTCAGTTCGGCGACAGCCGGCAACGGGCCGTCCGGACCGTGCAGCACGGCGGAGGCGAGGTCGCCGCCGATCGGACGTTCCACCCGCCATTCGACCTGATCGGTCAGTGAGAAACGCTCCAGACGGGCCGGGCCGCCTTTGAGGATTCTGGCGTGGGTCATGACCACGGGATCGTCGGCGTTGGCCACGGCCAGCGACCCGTCGGTCAGGTGATGCCAGATGGAGGCCTTGGCCCGCTCGTAGGCGTCGAGCGAGTGATGGGCGTCGAGATGATCGGGGGCGAAGTTCAGCCAGGCGGCGACCCGGGGCGAGAATCGTCGGCTGTGTCCGAGGCGGAACGAGGACGCCTCGACGACGAAGGTCTCGATGGACGGGTCGTCGATGGCGGCGACGAGCGGGACGTCGGTGTTCCCGACCGCCTCGGCCCGGACACCGGACCGGTTGAGCATCTCGGTCACCATCATCGTGACGGTGGTCTTGCCGTTGGTGCCGGTGATGGCCAGGATCGGGCGTTCGTCCCACACCCGGGCCAGATCGAACTCGCTCAAGACCGGGACGCCGTGGACCCGGGCCAGTCCGAACGCCGGGTGGTGATCGGGAAGTCCCGGGCTCGGCAGGAGCGCCGAGGCCGAGCTCACCAACTTGTCGAGCTGTGGCTCCGACGGAGCGGCGACCAACTCGAGATCCATCTGGCCCGCTTCGGTCTCCGATTCCGGAGTGGGCCGATCGTCGACGACGACCGGCGTCAAGCCTCGGTTGACGAGTGCCCGCGCCACGGCCCGACCGGTCACACCGAAGCCGACAAGCAACGGCGCCTCGATGGGCAGGGCTGAACCGGAGGTGGACGTCATGGTGGGTTCACCGCGCTGACGTAGTCGCCGTAGAAGAGCCCGAGAGCGAACAGGGTGAGGGCTCCGCCGACGAGCCAGAACCGGATGATCACCTTTGTCTCCGCCCAGCCCAGCAGTTCAAAGTGGTGGTGGATGGGGGCCATTCGAAACAGCCGCCGACCTCGCGTCAACCTGAAGAAGACCACCTGGAGGATCACCGAAGCCGCCTCGGCCACGTAGATGCCGCCGATGATCGGCAGGAGCAGGTGGGTGTCGGTGGTGAGGGCCAGGGTGGCCAGGCCGGTGCCGATGGCCAGCGAACCGGTGTCACCCATGAAGATCTCGGCCGGTGCGGCATTGAACCACAGGAACCCGGCGCAGGCCGCCATCATGGCGACGGCCACGATGGCCAGGTCGAGCGCATGGGGGACGCTGTAGATGTTGTTGAAGACGTCACCGTCGCTGAGCTGGCGGAAGATCCAGAACCCGATCAGCGTGTAGGCCGCGTAGGAGAAGATGCCCGACCCGGCGGCCAGGCCGTCGAGGCCGTCGGTCAGGTTGACGGCATTGGAGGTGGCGTAGATCAGGACAACGGCCCAGATGGTCCATCCGGCGGGGGTCAGATCGATGCCGAGGAAGTCGTCTCGGGCGAACCCGAGCCCGGTCGACACCGACGTGAGGTTTATGGTGAGGGTGGCGAACACGATCGCCACCATCAACAGGCCGGCCGTCTTCAGCTTGGCGTTGAGGCCCAGGTTCCGCTCGCGCGACACCTTGATCCAGTCGTCGAGAAAGCCGACGAACCCGGCGGCGCAGATGGCGCCCATGACCAGCAGCCCCGACCGGGTGATGATGGCGGGGCGACTGGGCGAGAGACTGAGGATCAAATCGCTGATCAGGTAACCGCCGAGGGCACCGAGAACGATGCCGATGCCGCCCATGGTCGGCGTGCCCGCCTTGATCATGTGACCCTGGGGGCCGTCCTCTCGAATCGGTTGACCGATCCGGGATCGAGTCAGGACATCGATCAACAGCTGGGTGACAAGCGCCGAGAGGGAGAAGGCGATACCGGCGGCGATGAGCAATCGGATCACGCGAGCGCCTCCAGGATCTCCCGGGCCACCTCCGCGTCGTCGAACCGCAGCCGGTCCTCGCCGATCTCCTGATAGGTCTCATGGCCCTTGCCGGCGATGAGCACGACGTCCCCGGTCTCGGCCCGACGAAGCGCCGCCTCGATGGCCCGCCGGCGATCGGGCTCGACCAGCGCGGCCCGCGGTGTCTCGAATCCCTCGACCACTGCGGCGATGATGGCGTCGGGATCCTCGGAACGAGGGTTGTCGGATGTCACTATCGCCACGTCAGCGCCTCTCTCCGCCACCCGACCCATCTCGGGCCGCTTCTGGGCATCACGGTCACCGCCGCATCCGAACACCACCAACACACGGTTCGGACCTGCCACCTGGCGAGCGGCGGTCAAAGCGGATTGCATTGCGTCCGGGGTGTGAGCGTAGTCGATGGCGACATGAAAAGGTTGACCGCCGGAAACCAGTTCGAACCGGCCCCGAACCGGCGCCGACTTCTCGAGCGCGGCGACGATCCGCTCGATCGGGATGCCGGCGGTGAGGGCCGCTGTGGCCGCTCCGAGCGCATTGGAGACGTTGTGGGCTCCGGCCAGTGGCAGGACGACATCGTGGCCGTCCCACCGGAACAGGCTGGTCGGTCCATCGAAGCGAAGACCGAGGGCTTTGTCGAGGCTGTAGGTGTCGACGGTGACCGAATCGGGAATCCGTTCGACGAGGCGCCGGCCGTAGGGATCGTCGATGTTGACGACTGCGTGATCGGTGAATCCGTCGGTGAACAGGCGAGCCTTCGCCTCGAAATAGGCGTCGATCGTGTGGTGGTAGTCGAGATGGTCCCGACCGAGGTTGGTGAAGATCGCCGAGGCGAATCGGGTTCCGTCGACCCGACCCATGTCGAGAGCGTGGGAGGACACTTCGACCGCCACCATGTCGCAACCGTTGTTGCGGGCGGCGGCCAGCAACCGCTGGAGGTCGGTGGCCTCCGGCGTCGTGCGAGCTCCCATGAGGGTGCCGACGATCTCGGCTCGTCGACCGACGTGGGAGAAGATGTCGGCCAGGAGCTGCACGATCGAGCTCTTGCCGTTGGTGCCGGTCACGCCGATCACGGTCATGGCGCTCGAGGGATGATTGTGGATCGCCGAGGCCACGGGTCCCATCGCGGCCCGCGTCGACGGCACGACGATCTGGGGGACGGCGTTGATCTCGAGGACACGCTCGACGAGCAGGGCGACGGCTCCGGCCTCGACGGCGGCTCCGGCGAAGTCATGACCGTCGACCCGACTACCGGGCACACAGCAGTAGAGCCAGCCGGGTTGGATGGCGTGGGAGTCGTGGCTGGCATCGACGATCGGTACTTCGACGCCATCGCCTCGACCGGCGTGCAACGTACCGTCGCACACCTCGGCGAGCTCGGCGACGGACGCCATCACGGTGTTCCTTCGTCCGACGACTCGGCCGAGCCGTTGGCCACGAGACCGGCGACCACCGAGTCGCCTTCGGCTCGGTGGTCGGAAACCACGGTGCCGGATGCGGTGCCGGATCTTCCGGCCTCCGAACTCGAAGCGTCGGCGGTCGGCGCAGCCGGTGGGGAACCGTCGTCCTGTGCCGCCGTCTCGCTCGGCGCCGACTCGTTGGTCGCCGCCTCCTGGGCCTCGGCCTCGGTGACGGCGGCATTGGCTTCGGCCGAGGCGGCCGGTTGCGGATCCGCTCCCCCGACCGCTGCCGCCGTTTCGGCCTCGCCGAGGTGCTCGACGGTGGCCGGAGCGGCCCGGACCTTGGTGTCGGGTGGGGGGATCGAACCGTCGGGGGGCACGGCGAGGATGCGAAGGGCGTAGTGGCCGACCTTGGAGAAGACCGGTGCGGCCACGGCGGAGGCGTAGAAGGCCCCCTGTGGTTCGTCGACCACGATCACCATTGAGATCTCTGGATCATCAGCGGGTACATACCCGGCAAAAGTAGCCACATATCGGCGGTTACCGGTCTCGCCATACCCGGTCTTTCCATTTGCGTCGGTGAAGACTTTCCAGGCCGTGCCCGTTTTGCCTGCCACTTTGAACCCGTCGATGGCAGCGCTCTGACCGGTTCCGTCGCTGACTACGCCCGACAGCATCCGGGTCATCTCCGCGGCAGCCGCTGACGACAGGACGGGCTTGGCCGGGTCGTTGGACCGGGGGAACTCGGTGCCGTCGGGCGCCCGCAGGGACCGGACGAGGCTCAGATTCTGGTAGAGGCCGTCGTTGGCGAACACGTTGTAGGCAGCGGCCAGCTGGGCGGCGGTGACGGTGATGCCTTGCCCGAACGAGATGGTTGCCGCCTCGCTTCCCTGCCACGTTTCGGGCGGACGGACGATACCGGCCTCCTCGCCTCGCACCCCGAGGCCGGTCAACTGACCGAAGCCGAAGCGCCGCTGATAGTCGTGGAGGTAGCCGGGCCCGACCTGTTGGGACAGCATGATCGTGCCGACGTTGGACGACTGGGCCATGATCCACGAGATCGGGAACGGGGCTCCCGGGTGCTCAGGATGGTCGACGAAGGTCTGGCCTCCGACCCGGGTTCGAGACGGCACGTCGATCATCGTGTCGGCCGTGTAGCCGAGCTGATCGACGGCGGCGGCCACGGTGATCGGCTTCAGCACGGATCCGGGCTCGAAGGTGTCGAGCAACGTCTTGTTGTAGATCGGGATGATGCACTCACCGGCATCGGAGCGGGCCACCGAGACCATAGCGAGGATCTCGCCTGTTTTCGGCACCGAGATGACCGCGGTCGCGCCGCTGGCCCCGGTCTCCTCACAGTGCTCGAGCAGGGCCTGCTCGGCCACGAACTGGATCCGGTGGTCGATGGTCAGTACCACGTCGTAGCCGGCTGCGGCCGGATTCACCGACCAGTCGCCGACGCTGATGCTTCCGAAAGCACCCTTCTCGAAAACCTCCGACCCCGGGATGCCGGTCATGGCCGCGTTGTACTGATCCTCGATGCCGTAGTAGCCGACCTCGTCGGGGTCGACCCGCCCGATGACCGGTCGGGCCAACAGCTCGGCGGGATAGATGCGGTCCTCCTCCGGAGAGACGAAGACGGCGACCAGGTGATCGCGGGTCAGTTCGTCGGTCTTGAGCGCCTCGATGGCGGCCGCCGTATCGTCGGGCAACGCCCGACCCAGCAGCTCGTACCGGTCGTTGCCCGACACCGGCGTGAGCCGCTCGGTCAGTTCGGCCGTGTCAATGCCGAGTACCGGAGCAAGGAGCGCCGCAGTGGCCGCCGGATCGATGATCTTGGCCGGATCGACGGTCACCTGCTTACTCGGCGTCGACGAGGCGAGCACGAAGCCGTTGCGATCGACGATCGATCCCCGGTAGGCGGGCAGCGCCCGTTCCCGGACGCGCTGCGAGACACCGAGATCGAGATACTGGTCGGGTCGGACGATGATGAGATCGACCAGCACGGCGACAAAGCCGACGCCGACGAGGCAGAACACCACCAGTACCAGAACGAGCCTGTTGAGCGGATCGCGTGGGTTGGTGGTTCGCCGAAACTTTTTCCGTCGTACCGCCCGACGCTTCTCGTCTCTCAGAGAGGCTCGCCCGTTTGTCATCCGGTTCCGATTCCCGTCGTGGCCGCCCGGGTTCCGGCCAGGCCGGCCAGGAGGGGCGCGGCCATCTGGTCGGCGACCCCCTCCGATGTCGACGCGGCAGCGGTCGTGCCCTCGCCGGTGACCGCCATGGCCGAGACCGCGTTCGCCGCCGCCGACTCGGAGCCTGCGTCGGCCGAGGCGGCCATCAATCCTTCGGTCGACGCGGTGACGGCACCGAGGACCGAGATCGGCACGACGTCGGGCGCCGGTCCCACGGCGGCGAGATAGACGGGATCATTGGCTCGGACCATGCCGATGGCGACGGCCCGATCGATGATCGCCCCCGGGGCCGAGGACTCCTCGACCGATCGCTCCAGGCGGGCGCGATCGGCCTCGGCCTCGGCGATCCGGGTTCGCAGCAGGTCGAGCTCGTGTTGATTGGCCACCAGCTGAGCCTGGGCGAGCGCAGCCGCGAAGAACCCGATGATCAACACGACGAACATCGCCATGGCGACATTGCGGCGTCGGGCCCGCCGACGCAAGGCCTGCTGGTCGAGCACACGCAGGTGGGGACGAACGACATTGGCGGGCGAGGAGACGGCCCGCGGTCGGGACTGGCCGGCCCGCGTCGACGAGGTCGAGCGCCCGGTCCGTCCGGAGCCCGAGGTCGAGGTTCTACTGCGGGCAACTGCTGCTGTCATCGTCTGTCCTATCAAATACGGGGAGTCAAAATGGGGGCAATCCGGAAACGTCAGGGGGCGACCCCTGGGGTCCGGAGCTGGTCATTCGTGTTCCGCCGGTTTCTGGCCTTTCGGTGAGCTACGCGGCAAGCCGCTCTATCGCTCTGAGTCGGGCACTGGCCGCTCTTGGGTTTGCCGCCAGTTCTTGATCGTCAGGTTGTCGGGCCGCCGGCCTGAGGAGTTGGAACTCGATCTTGGTTTCGGCCACCGGAAGGCCTCGCGGGAGACCGTGATGGTGTGCGACTGTGGTCCGATCCCGAAAGCAATGCTTCACGATCCGGTCCTCACCCGAGTGATAGGTGAGTACGAGACCGCGACCGCCGCCGATCAGCGCACCGAGGGCCTGTTCGAGCGCCGGGCGCAGGACGCGGAGTTCGTCGTTGACCTCGATCCGGATTGCCTGAAACGTTCGCTTGGCCGGGTGGCCGCCGCGACGTCGAGCGGCAGCTGGAATGGCCGAAACGACGACGTCGGCCAACTCGGCGGTCGATCGCAGGGGGCGAGCAGCGATGATTGCCGAGGCAATTCGGGAGGCGAACCGTTCGTCGGAGTTGCGCCGGATCAGGTCGATCAGCTCGGAGCGGTCGTATTCGTTGACCACGATGTCGGCCGATCGGTCGGCTGACTGGTCCATTCTCATGTCGAGCGGTCCGTCGTGTCGAAAGCTGAAGCCGCGGTCGGCTCGATCGAGCTGCGGTGAACTCACACCGAGGTCGAACAGGAAGCCGCTCAGTCGGCCGTCGTGGCCGAGTTCGGCGAAGACCTCGGCGAGCTGATCGAACCGGGCTCGATGGAGCGTGACACGGGAGCCGAATCGGGCCAACCGTTCATTGGCCGCCACCAGTGCCATCTGGTCCCGATCGAGGCCGAGCAGGTCGAGGTCGGGATTGGCATCGAGGAGCGCCGCGGCGTGTCCCCCGCCACCGACGGTGGCATCGAGGAAGGTTCCGGGCGGAACGTCGGCGGCAAGTGCGACCACTTGGTGGACCATCACCGGCTCGTGGGAGAAGTCCCCTGAGTGGGGTGTCCCGGCCGGTTCCGGTGGTTCTGATCCCATGTCGGGCCGATGATCAGTCATCGCTCGCAAGGGCAGAGCCAAGCTACTTATCGGCCATCGATAACCCCCCGGACTGCAACGTGGTCCAGGTTGTATCTCCTGGGTGACACTAAGAGAAGTAGCGGGCGGAGTCGTGGGGCAGAAGCACTTCTCTTCGCATCCCGGGAGGTAATCGATGAACGATAGTTAGATTCGGTTCGCCCACTCTCCTTTCTTCGATCGCACGTAATCGTGGGCGGGCTTTGGGCCCAGTGTTCGGTTTTCGGTGGTGACCGGTGCTTACAGCCCCAGTCGGGCAACCGCCTCCGCCAGTTCGTCGGCAGCCTCGTCGCTTCCGAGATCCTCCTCGTAGGTTTCAGCCGGCCAGATCTCGACCCGGTCGTACAGACCCGAGATCACCACCTGGGACTGAAATCCCAACTCGTCCAGAAGTTCCCTTGGCAACGTGATGCGGCCGGCGGAGTCGAGTTTCACCTCGCGAACGCTGTTCATCAGTTTGCGGAAGACCCTCATGGAGATTCGTGACGCCGCCGATTCCGCTTTCCACTTCTCGGCTACGTTCCGAAACTCTTCGGCGTTCCACAGACCCAGACATCCGTCCAGCTGGGTGATGTAACCACGCTCGGCCACAAATGCTCGGAATGGCGCTGGGAGGACGACCCGGCCCTTTTCGTCGACCGCATGTTCGTATTGGCCGACAAACACCGTTTCACCTCACTTCTCCATTCTCGAGCGCCGTTATTCAGTTGTCCTTGCGGGGGACGTTCCCAGTTCTCGTCCGGCTGAAAGCTTTCCAAGTGTTTCTTGTCCGGCTGACGGCTTTCCAAGTGTTTGCTTCACTGGGCCTGTCCCCCACTGCGTGCCAAATTAACCCACTTCGCCCCCCTTTGCAACACCTTTTGTAACTTTCCGCGCGTAAGCGCCCACTCAGAGCGAGAACGATTGTTCGAAATTACAACGATGTGATGACGATTCGCTTCGACGCCGTCGGCCAAGATCCCCTTGAACAGCGGGATTTCAGCCGCTCCCGCTCGACCCGTGCGGTGTGATGGGGCGAAGTGGGAGAACTCGATCGGCGGTGGGGGGATGTGGGGGGTCGATCTACCCACCCCACAATGGAGTCGTGACAGGATCACCCGAAGCAAGGGATCCGGACGTTCCCGCACCCGACGAACCGTCCGCCAGCGCCCACCACCGAGGGTGGACCGTGCGTACGTCGACGGGATCCGCTCGGCGATTCCACGATCGTGAACCCCGTGCCGACACGGGCCACGAGGTCTGGATCCACCAGGTCAGCCGACCGGCCGTCATCCTCGGCAGCACCCAGCTCCCGGGTGGTTTCGACGAGGACCGTGGCATCACCGATTCCGGTGTCGAGGTGTGCCGGCGGCGATCAGGGGGCGGATTGGTGATCGTGCGACCCGACGACGTCTGGATCGACGCCGTCATTCCCCGCCACTCCCCCCTGCACACCGACGACGTCGGCCGGGCCTTCCACTGGTTCGGTCAGGTCTGGCTCGAGGCCCTTCGCTCCCGACTTGGCGGCCCGGGTTTCGACGACCGGGATCTGCGACTCGCCGAAACGCCGGCGGGTCGGCGGGCCGCTGACCGGCCGTTCTTCTGTTTTGCCGACGTCGGCCACGGCGAAGTGCTCCACCGCGATCACAAGGTGGTCGGCCTGTCGCAGCGCAGAACGAGGAACTGGACCAGGTTGCAGTCGTTGCTGATCGCAGTCTGGGGGCCAGCCGAGATCGACGGTCTTGTCACCGATGCACTGTCGGGGCCGTCCGGATCCGCCGACCCGACCACGCTGGGCGCGCCGCCTCACACCGCAGCCGCGGTACGGGCCGGGTTCGCGCCGAGCGTCGCTGTGCAGGTCCTGCGTCCGAACTGCGTCATCGATGCGGTCCTCGAGCGCCTACCCGTCGTCACCCACGACGACCATTGACCAGAATCGGGCGCCGAAACCGTCGACGTGAACAGCAGGTCACATTTCGGATATTGCATTCTTACCCACCACGACGGTGCGTTACTGTGGTGCGATGGGTCGGGCCCTGGTCTTGAATGCATCGTATGAACCGATCGGCGTTGTGTCCGGTCGGCGCGCTCTCATCCTCGCACTGGCGGAGAAGGTCGACGTCCTCGCCGAGTCTGGCGACATCTGGTCCTCCGCGGCGCTCAACGTGGCGGTTCCCTCCGTCGTGCGGCTTCGTTACTACGTGAAGGTGCCGTACAAACGCACCGCGCCGCTGAGCCGTCGGGCCGTGTTCGCCCGCGACGGCGGCTGCTGCCAGTACTGCGGTCGCTCGGCCGAGAGCATCGACCACGTCATTCCCCGGTCCAAGGGCGGGCCACATTCGTGGGACAACGTGGTGGCTTGCTGCCGTCGGTGCAACACCTACAAAGGGGACCGGCTCCTGAAGGACTGTTCGCTGAAACTGCGGAACCGGCCGACAGTGCCCACCCAATACGTCTGGGTCAAGGTCGCCGCCGGAACGGTACCGGAGTCCTGGACGCCGTACCTGTCGCAGCAGGCGGCCTGATCCCGACCGAGGTCGACGTCGGCTCCGACGACTCGATCCTCGAGGAGCTCGGCTGACACGTTCCGCCCGCTCGGGATCCGGACCTGAGACGCCCTGGACGCGGTGGCAGTGCTTGGAGCGGCTGACGCTGGCTTCGTACGATGGGCGTATGGGCATCTTCGAGTCGATCGCCGAACGTCGCATTCGTCAGGCCCGGAAAGCCGGCTTCTTCGACAACCTGCAGGGTGCTGGGAAGCCGATTCCGGACCTTGACTGGGAACGACCCCCTGGCTGGTGGGCAGCTCGTCTCGTGAAGCAAGAGCGAAGCATGATGAGGGCCGAAGATCTCGACGGAGAAATCCGGGCGGCCAGACCCGGATTCTGGAGGGCGGGCTCCGAAGACGAGCTTCTCGCCCAGGTCGACGAACTCAACAAGCGCGTCGACGAGTACAACCACACCACCACCTGGGAACCGCGGGATCGGCAAGACAGAGATCAAATCGTCGACCAGTGGCGACGACTCCGGTCTCCGTCGGAGCGGCGCCGCACCGATCGACATCACTGACCGAGTCGCCAGGTAAGCCCGTGGCGGACCGGGTTGAATACGCCTCGATCATCAACGACGTTCGCAGGGCCGGCGTCTTCGGCCACCGAGGGTGACCACCAGGCCGTCGTCGACATGGCAAGGCCCTCGGACCTGCCCGGTTGCGTTCCCGCGTGGCCAGGCCGGGCCAACACGCCGGTTGTGCGCCGTCGGTTAGTAGGACGACGTGATGCGGCCAGTGCTAGCCTGTGGGCGTCGGCCCCGCCCGGAGCCGGCGTCGGCCCCGCCCGGAGCCACGGAAGGGGATCTCCATGACCGTCGAACCGATCGACCTCACCAACTCGCTCGATGCCGACCATCTGGCGGTCCTCGAGGTGTTACCCCCTGATCTTCTCGATCTGTCGGACATCGACCGGACACGGGCCGGCGTGGAGGCCTTGATGGCTGCCCTGCCAGCTCCGGAGCTCCCCTCAAGCGTCACCATCGAGGATGTCATGGTTCCCGGCCTCGGCAGTGATCCCGACGTACAGGTCCGCCTGTACAGGCCGGATGCGATGGCCGCCGGCTCTCCGGCTCTCTATTGGATCCACGGTGGCGGCATGGTGCTCGGATCGGTCGAGATGAACGACGCCGACTGCGCCATGCGGGCCGCCGACTTCGGCTGCCTCGTGGCCTCGGTCGAGTACCGGCTCGCCCCCGAGCATCCGTTCCCCGCTCCGATGCACGACTGCTATGCCGGGTTGTCGTGGCTAGCTGCCAATGCTGCCGATCTCGGTGTCGACACCGACCGGATCGCCATCGGCGGGGCCAGCGCGGGCGGAGGATTGGCGGCCGGTTTGGCTCTCATCGCCCGGGACCGCGGCGGCCCCTCGATCTGCTTCCAGCTCCTCGTATACCCCATGCTTGACCACCGCAACGACCGACCCAGCACCCAGGCCATCACCGACTCCCGGGTCTGGAACCGTGACGCCAACCGGGCCGGTTGGGACGCCTACCTCGGAGCGACCGATCGGGGCGACGTCTCGCCCTATGCCTCCCCTTCGGTTGCGGACGATCTGTCAGGCCTGCCTCCCGCCTACATCAACGTCGGCCAGTTCGACATGTTCCTGGACGAGGACGTCGCCTACGCTCAGGCCCTGCTCCGAGCCGGCGTCGACTGCGAGCTTCACATCTACCCCGGTGCCTTCCACGGATCGAACGGCTTCGTTGTCGATTCGCCGCTGTCCAAGCGCTGGCTGGCCGACGAGAACGTGGCGCTACGGTCCGCACTCTTCCCTCACTGACGACATTGCTGGGTTCTGAGCTTTGAAGAGTGCCCTGACAACACAGGTTGACGAACCGCTTCCAGCGGAGTTGGTCGCCCGTCTGATCTGATCGAAGCTCGCGGCGCCGAAGCACGAGTCTGACGAGCACTTCGGGGCGCCCTTTTCGTCGGGCAAACTGTTTCGGGTGTCTGGTGCTTACGCCTCTTTCGAGCCACAACGTGGCCAGGACCGGACAGACGAGCACGAGAAGTGCGGGGTGGGCCTTGCGTGCGGGTCTGAACTCCGGGTCGACGCTGAGGTGGATCTTCACAAATGACGCCTCGAACCAGCAACCGCCGCGGGCGGCCAGGTGCCGGGGCTTCGTCACTTCGGGGATACCAAGCAGGTCGCAATAGACCTGGTCGCGTGGGCCTCTTGACCGCCAGGCATCGCCAACTGGACGTGATCCAGAGACTCGATGGCCATCGCATCAGCGTAGACGGCGCTGGAAGACACAGGCTCGGCGCGCTGCCCGACCCTGTTCGGCGCTCGGGATCGGCGCGCATCCCGGCGACGCTGCCCGGTCGATCCGCGCTCGGCGAACTCGACACGATTGCCGTCGATCCAAGCTGCTGGCGGCAGGGAGTCGGCCGGGTGCTGATGGTCCGCGGTCTGGTACAGCTCGGTGCCAGATGGGATCGAGCGATCCTCTGGACGCCGGCCAACTACCCGAGAGGCAACGGTTTCTTCAAAGCGATGGGGTGGCAACAGCTCGACAACCAGACGCTCCGGCACCGAGATTGCGTTCGGCCGACGCCTCCAACAGACCGGGCAATAGCACCGGACGTCGACGCTTTCTGGCGTGCCGCAGGTGGCACTCCCGACCGACACGAACTTCTCCGGAATCTCTCGAACAATTTGCTTCGATCGTTTGTTCGTGTTGGTGTCGTGAGTGGCGGATCGGGGCCGCTTTCTCACTTGCGGGTGACTGTGTGTTGTTCCAGTGTTG
>JAOTVU010000095.1 GCA_029863385.1 Acidimicrobiia bacterium | reverse complement strand
CGGGGTCGCACCGATCATCGAGGGCCTGGTCGGGCTGTCGGCCGGCGTCTATCCAGCGCTGCAGGCCGCCCGAATGGAGCCGGTCGATGCGCTGCGCGGAGGCACGACATGAACCGCCTGATCCGGTGTCGAGTGGCGGCGGACACGTGGGTCAGCAGAGGGTCAGGCACGCAACTCTAGAATCCGGCGACAACTAATCGAGCGGTTTCAGGCCTGGAGGGCTACTGATGAAACGAGCACCTGCTGTCGACGGAAAGCGCTTCCGGTGATTGCGGCGACAACCGAACGAAACCGGACCGACCTCTCCGACGGAGGCGATCCGGTTGTCGAACTCCGCGGGGTCACCAAGTCGTTCACCTCGGAGACCGGGTCGACCCTCGTCCTGGAGGACGTCGATCTCACGATCAACGCCGGCGAGAAGGCCAGTCTGGTCGGGCCGTCGGGAAGCGGCAAGTCGACCTTGTTGGCGCTCGTCGCCGGCCTGCTTCGTCCCGACCGAGGAACCGTGCTGGTCGACGGGACCGCAAACTCCGAACTCGGCGAGCGGGACCGGGCGCAGATCCGAGCCGACCGCATCGGTATCGCCCTCCAGTCCGACAATCTGATCCCGTTCCTGTCCGCCCGTGAGAACATCGAGCTGGCCCTGTCGTTCTCGTCGGCACACCGCTCCCGGCGGGCCGTCCGGGCCCGGGCCGACGAGCTGCTCGCCGATCTCGGTCTGACCAATCGTGCCCATCACAAGCCCCGCCATCTCTCGGGCGGTGAGGCCCAGCGGGTGGCGTTGGCCGTGGCGATGGCCAATGAGCCTGCCTTGCTCCTGGCCGACGAGGTCGTCGCCGCGCTCGACAGCGACACCGCCGTCCGTGTGGTCGAGATGGTGATGGAGGCCGATTTCGCCGTCCTGTTCGTGACCCATCATGTGGCCCTGGCCGATGGAGTCGACAGTCGATACGAACTGGTCGACCGACGGGTCGTCAGGAGATGAACACCACGACGGCGGAGCGCCTGCCGACCGCCGGTCGGATCGAAGCCCGCGACCTGATCGTCGACTACCAGACCGACAAGGGCACGGTTCGGGCCCTGGACTGCCCGGAGTTCAGCGTCGAGCCGGGTTCCAATGTGGCGGTGATGGGCCCGAGCGGATGCGGGAAATCCACCCTGTTGGGGCTGCTGGCCGGGCTGGCCGTCCCGACGAACGGCACGGTCGCGGTCGGCGACATCACGATCTCCTCGCTTTCGGAACAGGAACGGGTCTCGTTCCGCAGGCGATCACTCGGCATGATCTATCAGGCCGACAATCTGCTGCCGCACCTCACCGTCGAGGAAAACGTCGGCCTCCAGCTGGCCATCTGCCGATCCGAGCTGGCAGCCGATCACCGCACCGATCCGACGGAGCTGCTGGAGCGGCTGGGTCTTGCCGATCTGGCCCGCCGGCTACCGGATCAACTGTCGGGTGGGCAGCGACAACGGGTGGCCGTCGCCCGGGCCATCGTGCATGGTCCGTCGGTGATCCTGGCCGACGAACCGACCGGAGCCCTCGACACCGAGCACGCCGAGCGGGTCATCGAACTCCTGGTGAACGTCCAGCAGCAGACCGGGGCGACGATGGTACTGGTGACCCACGATCCCGGTATCGGCGCCCATCTCGATCGGACGGTGGTCCTGACCCGCCCGGTACTACCCGGAGAAAGCGACGATGCTCACTAGCTACGTCGTCGCCGAGCTGCTCCGCGTACCTCGCCGCACGCTGTCGACCATGGCGGGGGTGACGTTGGGGGTCGGCCTTTTCTGCGGCGTCCTGTTCTTCGTCGACGGCCTCTCCGCCTCGATGACCCAGCGGGCGGTCGCGCCGCTGGCCATCGACATGCAGCGCATCATCACCGAACGGGTCGGTGGGGAACTGCTCCTCACGCAGGTCTTCGACCCTGCCGGGACCCTGGCCTCCGGCGAGCAGTCGGCGGTCATGCTCGAGATTCACAACGACAGCGAACTCCCGGCCAACGAGGTAACGGTCCGATCCACGCCAGGGCCGGGCCTCGTCTACGTCGATGGATCCGCCGAGATCGACGGCGTGCCGGTCGACGACGCCGACGGCAACCCCTTCTCCCGGGGACCGGCCCAGACGGGGCTCAACCTCGGCCAACTCGAACCGGGTGATGGTCGCACCATCACCTATCGGGTCGAGGCCACCGAGCAGGTGACCCTCGGCGACGATCAGGTTCGTGCCACCTTCTCGTCCCGGGAGCTGGTCAGCCCGGTCGCCGCCAACTCGGCATCCACCGTGCCGATGGCCGAGCTGGCCCGGCTGATCGGTGCGCTCGACGGAGTTCGCGAGGCCAACCAACTGTCACTGGCCAGCCTGGGTTCCGACACGCTCTCATCGGGCTCGGTCGTGGCCACCGGTCCGGTCCGGATCTTCGGGTTCGATGCGGACTACGCCGACGCCGACGACACCATCCGGATCGTCGAAGGCCGCCTCGAACCCGGCGGCGCCGTGATCAGCAGCGAGGCTGCACGCGACCTGAACGTCGGGGTCGGGGATTCGGTGACGGCGGAGCTGCCCGACGGATCGACCCTGGTCCGCGACGTGACCGGCATCGCCGACCTGAGTTCGGCCCGATCGCTGTTCAGCAGCCGTCGAGGTGGCGACCTGGAGACGTTCATCTACACCCGGAACTCCATCGTGGTGTCGCCCTCCGACTTCGCCGACATCGTGTACCCGGCGTACGAGCGGGCGGCGACCACAACCGGGGAGCGGCTCAAGAACCCCCCGATTCGGGAGATCGATATCACGCTCGACGACGCCCGACTCGACTCCGATCCGGCCACCGCGTTCAACGAGACGACCGCAATAGCCGAAGCGGTCACCGGCGTGGCGGCCTCGCAGGACTATCTGCTCGACAACATCTCGAACACCCTCCAGGTGGCCGCCGACGACGCCACGGTGGCCAGGCGGCTGTTCGTGTTCCTCGGCGTTCCCGGAGGGCTGCTCGGGGCGGCCCTCGCCGCCTACGCGGGGACGGTGCTCGCCGGGGCGCAGCGGCGGGAGCAGGCGACGCTGCGGGTTCGGGGCGCCAGCCGCCGTCACCTGCTTCGCATGCTCGGTGTCCGCACCGCCTTGCTGACCGGGGTTGGATCCGCGGTCGGGCTCGTGCTCGGCTATGGAGCCACCGCGGCGATCCTGGGCCAGGAGTCGCTCAGCCGGGCATCCGTCTCCAGCCTGATCCGCTCGGCGATCACAGGATCGATGGGGGGCTTCGTCATCACGGGGGCCGCCCTGTACTTCACCGGAAGGCGGTCCATCGACCGGGAGATCAACGAGGCCCGCGCCCGCTTCGCCAGGCGGCAACCCCTGTGGCGCCGGGCCTGGATCGACCTGATCACGCTCGGTCTCGTCGTGATCGGCACCGGTGTGGCGCTGTCGACCGATGCGTTCGCCGGCACGGCCGGGTCGGTGTACTTCGGTCGATCGGTTCAACTCAACCTCGGCCTTCTGGTGTTCCCGATCGCGGTCTGGCTCGCCGGGAGCCTGCTGGCCGCCCGACTCCTCGGGTTCATCCTGACGACGACCCAGCCCCAATCCTCGCCCCATCTGCAGCGACCGCTTGCCTCCCTCTACCGACTGAGTGTCGGCCGCAGGCCGTGGGCCATCGGCGACGGCGCCATCGTGGTCGCCCTCGTGGTTGCCCTGGCCACCTGTCTGGCCGCCTTCACGGCCTCCTACGACGGGGCCAAGCGTCGTGACGCTCTGTACGCCAACGGATCGGACATCCGAATCACACCCCGGTCGAACGTCGACGTGGTGATCGGCCCCGACGACGCGGACGTCTTTCGAACCGAGGGTGTCGAGACCGTGACACCGGTGATCTACGCCACGAGCAACGTGATCCTCCGAAGCGCCCGAACGTCGGACCCGGCCAACCTGGCGGCCATAGACCCGGCCGGCTTCGTCGCCGTGGCCCCCCTCGAAGGCACCCGATTTCTCGACACCGACGCGGCCACGGCGCTCGAGTCACTGACGGACGCGCCCGACACCATCCTGCTGAGCGAGGAGATGGCCAACTTCCTCAAGGTCGAGGTTGGCGACACCCTGCACGTGCTGGTGGCCCGGGCCACCGATGACCAGGTCGAGATCGACCTCGTGGTCACCACCTTGTTCGAGCGGATCCCGGGCTTTCCCGACGGCGCCGATGCGGTGATGTCGCTGGCCCGCCACACCGAGGCCGCCCCGAACAAGCCGCCCGATTTCTTCCTGGCATCCACCATTGCCCCGGACGACGAAACGCTCAGACGAACGGTGACGGCCATCCGCCAGGGTCCGGGCACCCGGACCGCCTTCGGTATCGAGACCAGGATCTCCACGCTGGCCCGAGACCAGTCCAGCCTCGCCGCCCTCAACATCGCCGGACTGACCGATCTCGACGCCAGTTTCGCGCTGGGCATGGCGGTGATCGCCATCGCCATCTTCGTGTTCGGGCTGCTGCTGGCCCGCCGGAGAGAGTACGTCACCCTGCGGGCCCAGGGAATGGAGGCCCGGGCCATCCGACTCCTGATCGGTGCCGAGGCGGCGACGGTGGCCGCGGCCGGTGCGGTTTCCGGCCTGGTCGTCGGGGCGGTCATGGGCTTCTACTTCGTTTCGGTGCTTCGCCCGCTGTTCGTCCTCCGGCCCGGCTACGAGCTGCCCGCAGGCGGGGCACTGGTCCCGGTGCTGCTGGTGGCGGCGGCGACGCTCGTCACGTCGATCCTGGGGTCGAGGCTGGTCAACCGTATGGAGCCGACCGAGCTGCTGCGCGACGAGTGAACCTGTCGGGTTGCGCTCGATCGCCACCCCGACCGATTCTGTGCGTCTGCGGCCCGGGTTTCCGGGTCTGGAGCGCACGGTTCGAGGCGAGGCGTGGTCGGGGTGCGCTCAGCCGCCAGGCTGGCGGGTGACCTCGATGAGGTCCTCGTCGGCCATGAGGCGGCGGGCCATGGCGGCGACGTCGGCGGCGTCGATGGCGGACACGGCCGAGGGTTCGGCGAACGGGTCGGTGGAGGTGCCGTCGAGGTAGCCGGTGAGCAGCGCTTCGAGCAGGTCGAAGTTGGTGAAGAACTGGAGATCGTTGCCGAGCACGGCCTTGGCCTCGGCCAGGTCGGTGGCGGACGGGCCGTCGGTCAACAGCACGCTCAACTCCTCGTCGACCGCGGCTTTGATCTCGTCGAGTCGGGCCGGATCGCCGTCGACGGAGATCTCGAACGACGTGTCGCCCGAGTTGAGATAGCCGGAGTTCACCGTCGCATTGCCGCCCCCGTAGGACGCGCCCAGTTCCTCCCGGACCCGGCTGAACAGGCGGTCGTTGATGATGCCGGCCACGAGCTCGGCGGTCAGCCGGTCTTCGAGGTTCAACCCGTCGGTCGACACGAAGACACGGTCGAACCCGGCCCCCGAGTCGTTCCGGCCGGCGCCGACCCGCACGCGGATCGGACCGGTGGGGTAGCGGCCCGCCGGGGGCTCCGTGATCCCACCGGATCCGCCGCCGCCCGGTAGCGAGCCCAGGTAGTCGACGACCACGGCCTCCAGGTCGCCCCGCTCGATATCACCCACGATCAGGAACACGAACTCGTCGGCGGCCCCGAAGCGGCTCTCGAAGATCGACAGGAGTTCCTCGGCCGATGCCGAGTCGACCTCGTCGGCCGTGGGGAGCACGAACAGGTTCGGGGTCAGCTCGAACCGGGCCTCCCGCTCGGCGGCGAAGGCGGCGAACGACGGGTCGGTCTCGAGCGCTTGAAGCTGGGCGTCCATCTGGTTCCGAGCCTCGGCCAGGCCACCGGCGTCGACACCGGGATCGGTGAGGTAGGCGTTGATCAGCTCAAACAGCACGTCGACGTCGTCGGTGGCCGCCGCGGCGCTCAGCCCCTGGAACCGAGTGTCGACGAACGGGGCGACGAACACCTGCCGATCGCTCAGGTACCGGTCGAGGGTGACCTGAGTGACACCGGCGACACCTGACGCGGTGACCGCCCCGATCGCCATGTCGGCCAGCGCGCTCTCGTCGGCCGTGAGATCCCGGCGGCCCGATCCGCCGACGGCCAGGACGTCGACCTGGTTCGAGGCGATCGTCGAGTCCCAGAACAGCACCGTGATCCCGTTGTCGAAGTCCCACCGGTAGGAGCCGTTGAACTGATCGAAGAACTCACCCTCCGACACCGGATCGGGGCCGTCGGGTCGAGCCAGCAGCTGCTCGATCTCCTCCGCGTCGACGTCGCCCAGCAGCTCGCCGGCCAACCCCTCGGCCACGGCGGCCTCCAGCTCCGCCTGCGACGGAAGCTCCGCCGGATCGGAACCGAGCAGCCCCAGAATGGGTGCGGTGATGCTCATCTCCCACCGGAAGATCCGATTCAGCTCATCGAGGGTGAGCGACTCGAGCTGATCGGTGGTCCGGGCCGCCCAGGCCTCGATGTTCTCGAGCGGCGAACCGGTGAGGAAGTGATCGGTGATCTCCCCGGCGTACTGGAAGTCCTGCTTCGACGGTTCGGCGGCCACGGTCTGATCGATCGTCGACAGCGCCTGTTGACGGGCCTGGTCGAAGTGGCGCGGAGCGAACCCGTTGACCTCGACCGAGCGCATCGCCCGCATCAGATCAGCCGGACCCTGGCGGTAGTCGTCGGCCGCAACATTCATGCCGAGCAGACGCCGGCTGCGGGCCACCGGCGCCACCCCGACGAACGGCCGGATGAGGTCGAGCGACGGATCGGCCGCCTGCTCGTCCAAATACGCGCCCAGCATCGAGGCGATCAGCTCGTCGGCCAGCAGCATACGCTGCCCACCGACCGTTGAGGGATCCCACGTCGGCCACAGGTAGTCGAGCGAGATCGACGGCTCGGGTCCGCCCTCGGCCGTCAACACCTCGACGATCGGTTCGATGATCGGCCCGGTCTCGACCGGTGTTCGAGGCGGCGACGAGCCCCGGTCGGTCAAATCGGCCAGCTCCTGTTTGATGAGGCGCTCGATGGTGGCGGCGTCGACGTCGCCGACGGCGATGATGGCCATGTTGTCGGGCCGGTACCAGTCGTCGTAGAACGCCCGCAGCTCCTCGGCGTCGGTGGCCAGGATCTGCTCCGGCGACCCGATCGGCAGATGGTTCTCGTAGCCGCTGTTCTGCGTGTAGTACTCGAAGAGCCGCTCGTTGATCTCGGCCCCGCCCGACTCGTTGCGCAGCCGGTGCTCCTCCCGGACCACACCCCGCTCAGCCTCGACGTCGGCCTGATTGATCGTTGCCGCCCCAGCCCACTGGGCCAGTACTCGAAGGCCCAGCTCCACGTTGGCTTCTTCGACGGTCGGCATCGACATCTGATAGACGGTCTCATCGAACGACGTGTAGGCGTTCAGATCGGGCCCGATCTCCACCCCCAGCCCACCCAGCACCGCGTCGAGTTCGTTGACCGGGAAGTCCTCGGTGCCATTGAACATCATGTGTTCGAGAAAATGGGCGTTACCCGAATCGGGTACCGGCTGCTGGGCCGAACCGGCATCGACCGCCAGCAGCAGCTCGACCTGACCGCCGGGGGCGTCGTTCTCGACGATGTAATAGCGCAGCCCGTTGTCGAGTTGCCCGACAGTCATATCGGCCGAGATCCCGATCGGCGTGGCGTCGGGCGCAGTGACGCCGTCGATGTCGGGCCCCGAGCCGAAATCCATGCTGGCCGGAATCGAACCGCTCCCGTCGCCCGAAACCCCGTTGCCGGAGTCACCGACGTCGCCCCGAGCCGACCGGTCCGGGTCACGGGCCGCGTCATCCCCACCGCTCGACGTACAGGCCGCGGCCGCCAACGAGAGCACAACCGCCACGATGGCGGCGACGAAGAGCCGCTCGGCGCCGATCCGGCTTCTGCTCCGACTCTCCAACAACGCAACACCTCGCCCGACGACCGCCACCGAATGGATCAGCCGACGACCTCGGATGTTGCTCAGCCGGCCGGGTCCGACTCCAACTCGTCGGCGGCGGCGCAACCACTGTCGGTCAGATCGCCGACGAACGCGTCGGTACGTCGCTCCCGGTGGCTGAAGTTCCAGAAGGTGGCACCGGCAATGGTCAGGTTACCCGAGTTGCCAGCGGTCCAGAATCCGGACCTGTCGACCTTCAGCGGGTAGTAGAGATCATCGGACGTGTCGCCCGTCGCATGCCACCACAACAGCCCGATGTTGGAGTTGCGGGCCACTTCCAGCGCCGCATAGTAACCGGTCTCGTTCCACGCCGGGTTTCCGGCCGTTCCGGCGCTCGGCGGGAAAGGCACACCGGCTTCGCCGATGATGACGGCCAGATCGCGGTCGGTGACGGCCTTCGAATAGGTGGCGTAGTCGGCCTCGGTGGCCTGCTCGCCCGACAGTGAACCCCAGGCGTGCCACCCCAAGACCGTGTTGCAGGCATTGCCAAGCGGCTCGACGAACTCACCCTCGGCCGCCAGGTGGATGCCCTGGCCGTAGAGCGGCAGGTCGAAGATCATGATGTTGTTCACGCCCTGATCCCGGTATCGGTCGTAGTAGAACTGATGCAGTTCGTTCCACTGCTCGGTCTCATCGGTCGTGTAGGGCTCGTTGAAGAAGTTGAACCAGACGTAGGGGTTGTCGGCGTACTTGGGCACCACCGCGTCCCAGAAGGCCCGGACCTGGACCTCGAGCGGACCGTTCAACACCGGATCGTCTCCGGTGGCGTCGTGGCAGGCGAGAATGACGACGATGCCCGCCTCGGTGAACTCCCGCACCGTCTCGTCGATCCCGTCGATGATCTGCCGCTGGCTCGGTTCACCGCTTTCGTCGTAGCACGACAGATTGGCCCGGATCGTGTTCCAACGCCAGGCCTTGATTGCGCTGACCCTGCCGTTCACTCCACCGTTGCCTCCGTCGAACACGTAGGCGTAGTCGGTTATCCGGATCGCGGCGTTGGCCCCGATCGGGACGAACACGTTGCCGTCCGGATCGACGATGTCGTCGCCGACGACGAAGAACGGTTTGCGTTCCGTCGAATCCGGTGGTGGTTGCCCGGTGGTCGTGGTCGGCACCGGGTTGTCGGCCTCCGCTCCGGCCACGATCGCCGTGTTGGTCGACGTTTCGCCGGCGTCCCGATTCGTCAGGTACCAGAAGACAACGACGGGGATCGCCACCATGAGGAAGCCGTACAGGGCGAGTTTGACAATCGGCGTGGTGTCCCAGAATGCGTCGAACCGATGTCTGACACCCTCTCCGACCGACCCGACCATAGATTTCGAGGTTAGCTCTCCACGCTTCGTTCGGTTGACCATTCTGATGAAACGATGAACATCCGCCCACCCGACCTGGCGACCAACTAGGTCAAATGGGCTAATCGTCTGATCCGACCGGCCGATAGACCGTCCATGGCCAGGCGATGGCAACTTTCCGTGTGGGTGCTGGCGGGTCTGGTGCTCACCGTTGTCGCCCTGTGGGACAACGCCACGGTCTCGGCCGTCGCCGACCGGATGACGGAGCGGACCGAGACGGTCGACGCATCGGACCGTCCCGACACCGACGATCCCGCTCCCTCGGACCTGGCATTCGGCGAACTCGACGGTTCCGGCCCGGGGGACGGCGGGTCCAACCTGCTCCGCCCGACGACCACGACGACCACCCGCCCGACCACCACAACCACGTCGACCACCCTTCCACCGGATCCGTCAGCAAACGACGAGCCCGGCGACGGGACCGATTCCGACGGTGAGCAGGCACCCGGTTCGGCCACGACCGTCCCGGTCGGCGATCAGGGGGACATGCCCGGTACCAACAACCCGGGCGGTTCGACGTCGACGGCACCGAACCGTTCGTCGTCCACGGTTACCGACGATCGAGGGGTCAACACCGTCTTCGCTGTCGACTTCGCGGACGGCTCGTTGACCGACGGACGGTGGTCGATGGCCAACTCGGTCGGCACCGACGGCTGGGGTCTGCTCCGACCTTCGTCGGTGGCCGTTGTCTCGGATCGGTCGGCCTCCGGCGGTCATGTGCTGGCCATCACCGCCCGCATGGGTTCCGGCGCCGAATCCGGCCAGGTTGTCTCGGGGGCGGTGCGGCTGCTCGGCCACGGTCTGACCCATGGGCGCTACTCCGTCCGGGCCCGGGTCGAGCCCGACCCCGCACGTGCGACCTCCGGTGTCATCCTCCTGGCGCCCGTCGCCTCCACCGACGCACCGGAATCCGAGGGCGGCGAGATCCGCATCATGGACACCGGCCGCAACCGCTCCACCCGTACTCCGGTCGAGTCGACTCTGCGGTGGGACGAGTCGGGCGGGACCGCCTCGATCGAGAAAGCCCACAGCGTCGACGGACCGGTCTCGGCCTCGTCATGGCATGTCTACACGCTGGATTGGACGGCCGATCGGGTGGTTGTTTCGGTGGATGGGGAGCCGTTGACCTTGACGGCGGACCCGGCGCAGGTGCCGCCGGGTCCGATGGGTCTCGCCATCCGACTCGATGCGCTCGACACGCCGTCGGCCCCGGGTGAGCAACCCACCCTGTCCGGCGAGATCCGGCTGCTGATCGACTGGATCCGCATCGAAGAGTTCACCGGCGAATCAGCTCAGTGAGCCCGGATCGTGGCCACGGTGGGCTCGCAACTCATCGCCTGACCCAGGTTGTGCCGGTTGCGGTGGCCGTGGCCGTGGCCTACTGTCTCGCCCGGTTCGCCCCCTACTGGGTCGTGGGCGTCAATCGCTGGGTGTGGTGGTTCGGGGTGTTGAGTATCGCCAACACGTGCCTCGTTCTCGGTGACAGGGTGCGCGGCCGGATGACGAATCAGGTCAGGCCAACGCCGACTCCAGGCTCTTGGCCGCCCGGAGCAGGTCGAGGTCACCGTGGGGACGGCCGATGAGCTGGGCCCCCACCGGTAGCCCGTCATGGAACCCAGCCGGCAGCGACAAGGCCGGCAGGCCGAACGCCGTGATCCGGAAGCACACGCTCATCCAGTCGACGTAGCGATCCATCGGCCGACCGGCCACCTCGGTCGGGTACTCCAAGTCGGCCCGGAACGGCATCACCTGGGTGACGGGTGCGATCAGCAGGTCGTAGTTGTCGAAGAACCCGTTGGCCCTGTCCCACAGCACCTTGAGGTGGGCCAGTGCTCCGTCGATCTCCGTCGCCGTCAGGGCGAGACCCTTCTCCAGCTCGACCCGCACCGGCTCCTTGACCTGGTCGAGATGCGGTACCAGTCGGTAGGCCTGACCGGCGTAGTGGAATGATCGGAGGGTCAGGTAGGCGTCGTCGGCGCCCGAGAAATCGGGTTCGTCCTCGGTCACCGACCATCCAAGGTCGTCGGTCATGACCGGGATCAGCCGGGCCAGGGTCTCGGTGATGGCCGGCCCGATCGGCAAGCCGCCGAGGTCGGTGCTCCAAGCCACACGCAAGGGGTGGTCGACCGGATGGGTCGACGGACGGATCGACGGCAGCCCACGGCCCATCGGGTCACGGCTGTCGGGTTGGGCGATCACCGACAACAGCAGCGTCATGTCGTCGACCGTGCGACCCATCGGACCGTGGATCGGCAGTGGATTCCAGGCGTTGCCGATACCCCCGACCGGGACCACACCGGCTGAAGGGCGGAAGCCCACGACGTTGTTCCATGCCGCCGGATTGCGCAGCGATCCGCCCGAGTCGCTGCCGTCGGCCACCCCGACCATCCCGCAGGCCAGTGCGGCGGCTGCCCCTCCGGAGGAACCGCCGGCGCTGCGGGTCGGGTCGAACGGGTTGACCGTCGTCCCGTAGATGGGATTGAAGGTATGGGAACCGGCGCCGAATTCCGGCACGTTGGTCTTGCCGACCGCCATCGCCCCGGCGGCCTTGATGCGGGAGACGATCAGGGAATCCGCCGCGGGGCGGTGGCCGGCGTAGGGCGGCGAACCGTAGGTGGTGACGAAATCCGCGGTGTCGCTCAGATCCTTGAACGCCGTGACGAGCCCGGCCAAGGGACCGAGCGCCTCGACCTCGGCCTCGGTGATCGCGGATGCCCGCCGCTCATCCAGCTCGGCCGCCTTGCGTCTGGCGACGTCGGGGTCGGCGGCCACGATGGCGTTGACCGTCGGGTTGCGCTCGTCGATCCGAGCCAGGTGGGCGTCGAGCAGCTCCCGGGCCGAGACCTCGCGGTGGCGGAACATCCGGGTCTGCTCGATGGCGGTGAGATCGCACAGCTCGGAATCAGAACTCATGATCGAACGTTAGCCGCCACCGCCGACGACCGTCACCCCTCCGAACTCCGAAGCCGAGGTCACGCTGGGTGTCACCCGGGTTTGCGCAGAACGCTCGGCGTCAGCCGAGAACGGTTTCGCTGTCGCGCACCAGGAGATGGTAGAGGTCGGCGTAGAGGCCATCGGCGGCCAGGAGCATCTCGTGGGTGCCGCATTCGACGAGCCGGCCCTCATCGAGGACCAGGATCTGGTCGGCTTCGGTGATGGTCGACAACCGGTGAGCGATCACCACCGATGTTCGCCCGGTGAGCGCCCGGGCCAGTGCAGCCTGCACCTGGGCCTCGTTCTCCGAGTCGAGGTGGCTGGTGGCCTCGTCGAGGATGACCATGGCCGGGTCCTTCAGCAGCATCCGGGCGATCGACAGCCGTTGCTTCTCGCCGCCCGACATCCGGTAGCCCCGCTCGCCGACGATCGTGTCGAACCCGGCGGGAAGCGCCTCGATGACGTCGTGGATCTGGGCCGCCCGGCAGACCTCGACCAGTTCGGCATCGGTCGCGGTGGGTTTGGCGTAGCGGAGGTTGTCGCCGATCGACTCGTGGAACAGGTGCGGGTCCTGGACCACCACGCCGATCGAGGATCGCAGCGATTCCTGGGTCACCGACCGCACGTCGTTGCCGTCGACCAGAATCGCCCCATCGGTGACGTCGTAGAGGCGGGGGATCAGCGACGTCAACGTGGTCTTGCCCGCCCCCGACGGCCCGACCACGGCCACCAGCTGCCCTGGCTCGATGGTGAAGTTCACGTTCTTCAGTACCGGCGCAGTCGCCGCTTCAGCGGCGGCCGCGCCGTTGTTCGACGCGCCGGGCGTCTCCAATCCCGGAACGATCAGCTCGTCGGAGCGTGGGTAGCGGAACGAGACGTTGCGGAACTCGATGCGGCCCTCCGGCCTATGCAGCGGACGGGCGTCGGGGGCGTCGACAAGCGGGCTCTTGGCGTCGAGCACCTCGAAGACCCGGTCGAACGACACCAGCGCGGTCAGCACGTCGATGCGGGCATTGGTCAACCCGGTCAACGGCATGTAGATGCGTCCGACCAGGAGGCCCATGGCGGTGAGCTCACCCACCGAGAACGATCCCTCGAGGGCGAAAAGCCCGCCGAGGCCGTAGACCAGGGCGGTGCCGATGGCGCCGAGCAGCGACAGGACCGTCATGAACCCACGGGTGAAGATGGCCGACCGGATTCCGATGTCGCGCACCTGCGACGCCCGGTCGGCGAACAGCTCGAGCTCGTCGTCGCCCCGACCGAACAACTTGACGAGTAGGGCGCCGGCCACGTTGAACCGCTCGGTCATGGTCGAGTTCATGGCTGCGTTGAGGTCCATACCCTCCCGGGTGATGCCCTGCTGGATCCGGCCGATGCGCCGGTAGGGGAGCACGAACAGCGGGGTCAGGATCAGGGCCAGAAGGGTGAGCCGCCACTCCAGCACGAACATCGCGATCAGCGTGGTGACCAGGGTGATCACGTTCGACACGACCGTACCCAGCGTGGTGGTGAGTGCTCGCTGGGCGCCGATCACGTCGTTGTTGAGCCGGTTCGTGAGCGTGCCCGTCTGGGTGCGGGTGAAGAACGCGAGCGGCAGCTGCTGCACGTGGTCGAACAGCGCGACCCGAAGATCGAAGATGACGCCCTCGCCGATGCGGGACGACCAGAACCGTTCGAACAGCCCGACGAACCCCTGGAGGAGGGCGGCGGCGACGATGGCGATGGCGAAGATGAGCAGGAGACGGCGGTCCTGGTTGGGAATGGCCCGGTCGATGATCGAACCGAACAGCAGCGGGGGCACGAGACCGAGCACGGCCTGAAGGATCACCGCCGACAGGAAGCCGAAAACCTGGCCCCGATAGGGACTGGCAAAACGCCAGATCCGAGCCGCGGTTTCGGCTCCGATCTGCACCCCTTTCACCGAATCGGCATCTCGGGGCCACAACATGTGCATCGACATCATCGCCTTCCAGCGTACGGCCCTTTGTCGTCGGTGGTTCCCTCCGGCCCGGCCCCGGTTCGACGGCGCTCGCGATCCGGGTCGGCTGTACGCTGAGGAGACTCTGAGGGACTGACGCGGCCATGGCATTCCGAAACAATCAGCAGACCAGGAACGGTCCGGTGCTCTCACCCCGCCTCGACCGGTTCGATCCGTTTCTCGCCGACGTCGAACTGCGCAACGCCTATCGCTACCTGGTCGACGGCGACTGGCGCCGGTTGGAGAACTTCCTCGACTCCTCGCCCAAGTACTGGCTGTACACGTCGGCCATCACCGGATCGATCGTGGGGATCGAGACCATCACGTTTGTCCGGTGGGTCGAAACGGCGAACTCGCCCCGGGCTCGATGCTGCCACGCCGGTGCGCTCATTCGTGATGCTTACGAGGCTCGGGCGGCCGTCGAGACCCTCGTCGCCACTCCCGCCTTTCACGCCCGATACGGTGACATCGAAGCCGCCCGCCGGGCCGAGGAGGCGGCGGCCGACCATCAGGAATCGCTCAAGCTGGCCGAGCGCCTCCTCTACGACGTGATCCGCGACCGACCGAGTCTGTCGGACCCTTGGGTCTTCCTGCTGATCAGCGGCCGAGGCCTCGGGGTACGCCTGGAGGAGTTGCGGCAGCGGTTCGACAACGCCCACAGCCGCAACCCGTTCCGGCCCGACGCCTGTCGGGAATACGTCGAGGGGCTGACGGAGAAGTGGGGCGGATCGCAGGAGGCGACCTTCGACTTCGCCCGGTGGGTCGAGCAGGAGGCTCCTCCGGATTCGCCGGCCCGTGTGTCGCTCCCCGTCGCCCATCTCGAGCAGGGTCTGCTCGGCGGGAACGGGTCCAACCTTGCGACCTACCTCAACGAGGAGTCCGTCGTCGGGGAACTGGCCGGTGCGCTCGAGTCGTTCCTGTGGGCCACGGCATCCCCGGCTCCAACCGAGGCGCTCCCCGTGCTCAACGCCTACGCACTCGCCGTCAGCGCCGACAGTCCAGGCACCGCCCACCTCATGTTCGAGGTGTTCGAGCGCATCGGTGATCGACCAACGGCCTATCCATGGTCGCTCTACAAGGAGAACATCCCGGAGGTGTTCTCCGAGATCCGCGACGATCAGCTCCGCTTCTCCGCCCGTTACTGAGCGGCGCCTCAACCGTGTGGCGGCATCGCATCGCATTGCGCGACCTCGTCGTCGGCGGCGTGCCGACCGGCGGTTGGCTCGACACGGTGGGTTGATCCGGTCGCGAGATCTCAGAAGCGGCGTTCGGCCGGTACCGTTTGATCCATGGCAAACGACGCGGCTGATCTGTCCGAACTGACCAAAGTGGAGCTCTATCGGCGGGCCCAGGCCCGACAACTTCCCGGTCGATCCACGATGACAAAGGCCGAGCTGATACTCGCGCTGGTCGAGGCGGCACCCGCCGCCGCTCCGGTTCGAAAACGACCGGCAGGGCCATCGTCTCGCACGGTGCGCAAGGCTCCGGTCAAGGCGTCCGCTGCTCCGCCGGTCGATCCCGTCGCGGCGCCGCCGGTCGAGCCCGAGGACACACCGACCCGGGGCGACGGGCCGCGACAGGAGCAGAGTCCAACGAAATCCGAGGACCAGGGGTCGAAGAAGTCGAAGAAGTCCAAGGCCAACAAGCCTCGGCCGAAGAATTCGAAATCGAGGAAGTCGAAATCGAAGAAGGACAAGCCGCCGAAGAAGAAGAAGTCGAAGTCGAAGAAGGACAAGCCGCCGAAGAAGTCGAAGAAGTCGAGGTTGAAGTCGAAGAAGGGCAAGTCGAAGTCGGACGTGGGAAAGCAGAAGGGTAAGAAGAAGAGTAGGAAGAAGTAGGGGCTCCGCTCGGCGTGCGCAGAACCGGGGTCCGATTGTGCTTCGGCATCAGCTTCGGGTCAGGGTGTGAGTGTGATGAGGTCGCCGGGTTCGCAGTCGAGCACCTCGCAGAGTGCCGTGAGGGTGGAGAAGCGGATCGCTTTCGCCCGGTCGTTCTTGAGGACGGAGAGGTTGACGACGGTGATACCCACCTCGTCGGCCAGCTCGGTGAGCGACAGCCCACGCTGTTCGAGGAGTTCGTCGAGTCGACAGTGAATGCGGTGTGGGATCTCCGGCGGCACTAGATCGTGGCCTCCACGTCGTCCCGCAGATCGATACCGATCCGCCACACGGCCGCCAGCAGTGCGATCAAGAGCCCGAAGATCAACGGGAGGAAGCTGATGGTGGCGGTCGTGGCGAACATGTCGGCCGCGGCCGATCGCTGGATCAGCAGCATGTGGAGGAAGCCGGCGATGAGCTGGTAGGCGGTAGCGCCCACGCCCACGAGGACGGCGAGCGACCAAAGCCGTTGCTCGTTGATCGCCGTGAACGGATCGCCGCGTCGGGTCGATCGTACGATCTGCAAAACCAGCCAGATCCCGGCGGCGACCAGGAGCGGAGCGAGCAGTTGGTCGATGGCCCAGATGGTCCTCTGTGATTCGGTCGGGTCCCAGAAGCTGAGTTGGACCTCGACCGGTCCGCCCAACTCGACGGGCGGTTGTCCGGTTGCGGCGTCGCGGGTGCCGTCCTCCGTCTCGACCCGGGAGAGTCGGTCGCCGAAGTCGATCGGGAAATCGACCTCGCCCCGAACGCCCATCACCTCGTCGGAGCCGAAGATGTTCGCGCCGCCGGGTCGGATGCCGAGAACGTTTGGTCCGGTGAGGATCAGGACGACCTGGAGTGCGGCGGCCGCAAGGCCGACGATCGCGATGCCTTCGAGGATGCTGCCGAGGCGGCTGGAATGGGTTTGTCGGCGCGTCGAAGCTGACGTGTTGGACATTTGGCTGTCTCCGTGAACGGGTGGTGCTGGTTGGTCGAGATCGTCGGAACCCGGGTGGCCGAGTGGCTCGTCGCCAGGTCCCGACTTATCGACTTTCGATATGTCTACGGTGGACGTTACATATCGAATTTCGATAAGTCAACAAGAACTTCGGGAGAGTTCTCCGGGTCAGCGGAGGGAGATGCCGGCGACCTTGGTTTCGAGGTATTCGTCGAGTCCTTCGTGGCCGCCCTCGCGGCCCAGTCCGGAGTCCTTCATGCCGCCGAAGGGCACGGTGGCCGACGTCGGATTCACGTCGTTGATGCCGATGATCCCGAACCGCAGCTTCTCGAAGGCGGTGATGGCGGTGCGCATCGAGTCGGTGTAGACGTAGGCGGCGAGGCCGTAGTGGGTGTCGTTGGCCAGCTCGACGACCTCATCCACATCGTCGTAGATCACGACCGGGGCCACCGGTCCGAACGTCTCCTCCCGGTACACGATCATCTCCGGCGTCACATCGGTGAGCACGGTCGGGGCGTAGAAGAAGCCCCTGTCGAGGCCGTTCTCGGTGAGGCGTTGCCCGCCGACCGGCACCCCGGCCCCTTTGGAGCGGGCGTCGTCGACCTGGGCCGCCACCTTGTCGACGGCCCGGCTGTCGACCAGCGGCCCGACACCGACGTCGTCGTCCATGCCGTTGCCGGTGACCAGACCCGACACCCGTTTGGTCAACATGTTGACGAAGGCGTCGGCGGCATCCCGGTGCACGTAGAGGCGGTTGGGGCTGATGCAGGCCTGCCCGGCGTTGAGGAACTTCAGCGCCGCCGCACCCTTGGCTGCGTTCTCCGGGTCGGCGTCGGGGTAGACGATGAAGGGGGCGTGGCCGCCGAGCTCGACCGACACCCGTTGGAGTGAGGCACCGGCCTTGGCCGCCAAGGTCCGGCCGACGGCGGTGGAGCCGGTGAAGGTCAACTTGCCGACTCGGGAGTCGGAGGTGAGCACGTCGCCGATGGGAACCGGGTCGGCGGCGGTGACCAGGTTTATCACGCCCGGCGGAACCCCGGCCTCGGCGAAGATCTCGAAGACGGCTTTGGCGCACAGCGGCGTGGCTTCGGCCGGCTTCAGCACCAGTGTGCAGCCCGCGGCCAGCGCCGGAGCCATCTTCCGGGTCAGCATCGAGATCGGGTAGTTCCAGGGTGTGACGGCGGCGACGACACCGATCGGCTGGCGGACCGACAGGAAACGTTGATCGGGGCGGGCCGACGGCAGCCACTCACCGCTGAGGCGACGGCCCTCCTCGGCGAACCAGCGGATGAAGTCGGCCGCGTAACCGACCTCGAACGTCGCCGCCTTGAGCGGTTTGCCCTGCTCGGTGACCATAAGGCGGGCCAGGTCCTCGGCCCGCTCGTTCATGAGGTTCCAGGCCCGCATGAGGATGTCGGCCCGCTTGAAGGCGGTGGTGGACGACCAGGCGCCGAACGCAGCGTCGGCCGCCGCGATGGCGGCCTCGGCATCGGCCGCCCCTCCATCGGGCACGGTGCCGATCACCTCCCCGGTGGCCGGGTTGATGACCTCGAAGGTCGCTCCGGATTGGGCGTCTATCCACTCGCCGTTGATGAACATGACGCCAGCTTAGGTTGAGCCTTCGAGGCGCTGCGACTCAGCCGGCGGCGAGGACGAAGTTGCCTCGGCCTGCCCGGCCGGGAGACGGAACACCGCATCGCGGACGGCTTCGGCCACCGGCTCCAGGTCGACAAGGCGCTCGATTCGTGCGAGATCCTCCGATCCCAGCTCGATGCGTGGAACCGAGAGTTTGCGGCGAGCTCGATCTGCCACCCGGATTGTTGATGCGCTCCCGGCATCGGCCGTGGCGGCCGTTCGAAGGCCCTCGTTCTCCTGTGCGATGGCCCGATGGATCCGACGGCCGGCGATGGCGGCGAGGAGGTGCGCCTCGGCCGGACATGTCGACCGACAGGGTGTTGCGGCAGCCGCCATCCGTCGCTTCGAGAAGACGGGATGCGGTCATCGTCACGCCCAGGACCTTGGCCGTCCATTCGAACAGGGTCGGTGCTTCGAGGCGGGTCACCGTTCAGGTGGTCGGTCGCTGGGCGGGTTGTTTGACGAGAGCTTGACTCCCGACCCAGATCGGGCCGTCGTCGAGCCTCTTGATCGCGGCCGGCGTCGGCACCAGCCATCGCATGTTGCTCTACCACTTCGGGTCTCGGGAGGGGCTGGTGGCCGCAATCGTCGCCGCCGTGGAGGCCGACCAGCGCCAGGTCCTTGCGGCCTTGGC
>JAOTVU010000255.1 GCA_029863385.1 Acidimicrobiia bacterium | reverse complement strand
ACCGACAGCGACGGCGAACTCGAAGCTAGGATGATGGTTCGCGACACGAAGGCGTTCGGCGGCGTCAGTAGTGTCGTAAAACCGCCGAAACCCGAGGAACCGATCATGGGCGACCATCGTCCAGTCCCGACCGCCGATTCGCAAAGCCCGTCCCGATCCTCGTCGTTGACCCCGGGCGCCGCGGCGACGACGGGAGAGTTGTTGATCGAACAGTCGCCGCCTTTTCGTTCGAGCCGTGTCGTCCTCGACGACGGCCGATCCGTCGGTTTGACCGAACCCGTCCCGAATACGGAAGGATCCCACGATCCCAACCGGTTGAGGGACCCTGCACGCACGGGATGGACGCCGCAGGTCCCATTCTTCCTCCGCTCGGTCTGGGGTGGTGTCGGTGCCTGGCTCGGGGCTGTGACGGTGGTCGGTCTGGCGGCTTTCGTCTTCAACCTGACGCTGGCCGACGTCGCCCGTGAATCCCGGTCCTCGGACCCTGCCCTGAACGACGAGGGGGCTCTCGGGATCGACGTCGGTGGTGGCATCGGAGCATCGTCGGGTGAGCAGCGGGCGTCGAGAGCCCGCACGACGGGTGAGTTGACCGACGGAGCGTCCTCGGCCTTCCCGGCGACCGGCGAGTCGGGGCGTTCCAGTGGCCCCGCCGAAGGGCTCGATCTCGATCTCGGCTACCGATCCGGCGGGGACCCGGCCGCCGGCACCAGCCCGGCCACCACCTCGGGAGCGTCCGACCCGGTCGATTCGACCGCCGATCCCATCGAGCCCACCAATGTGGCGCCGGCCGAGATCGGCGGCACCATGGATGCGGGGTCGTCCACCACGGCGACAACGGCGGCCATCTCGTTTCCCGGTCATGAACTTTCGACGACGACGGCCCCGCCGACGATAGCTGAAGCGGAGGTCGACGTCGGGTGGCTGGGTTCGGTGCCTCTCGGATCGACCTCGGTACCGGAGCCGGGGACACTGCCGGCTCCTGTCACCGTGCACCCGTCGGGCACCGTGCCACCGCCCGGGCCCCCGACGAGCAGATTCCCGTCCACCACCCCCACCCGGCCATCGGTCTCGGCCGTCCTACCGACCACCCGACGGCCGGTACCGGCCGACACCCGCCCGTCTCAGGGCGTTGGGCAGGGCCACGGTCGGGGCCGCAACCAGGATTCGCCCGGTGGGACGGCGGCGTCGAACGGATCGAACGGATCGAACGGGAGAGCCGTGGGCCGTCTCCGGTAGGGGGCTCTACCATGGGTGGTGTGCGCAGCACCGATGAAAGGTCCAACGAGACGGTGGCTCGAGCTCCGGACGGACGGGAAACGGTCGAACTGACCAAACACCACGGTCTCGGGAACGATTTTCTCGTCGCGCTCGAACCCGACCGCAACCTGACCTCCGCCGATGCCAAGCAGTGGTGCGACCGCCGAACCGGCATCGGGGCCGACGGCCTGATCCAGGCTCGCCGCGTCGCCGGCGACGCCGACACCCGCTGGACGATGATGCTTTGGAACGCCGACGGCGGTCGGGCGGAGATCAGTGGGAACGGCATCCGCTGCCTGGGCCAGGCGATCGGACGATCGACCTCCGTCGAGCGGGAGCAGACGATCGTCATCACCACCGACGCCGGTGAGCGAAACCTGACCCTGTATCCCGTGCCGGGCGACACCTGGTTGGTTCGAGCCGGTATGGGTGCCGCGTCGACCGGTCCCGGCGGGAGTGCGATGTGGTCCGAGGTCGGTGTCGAGGTGACGGCCCAAGAAGGGGTGGACATCGGGAATCCGCACCTGGTCGCCTTGGTGGGCGACGACACCGTGTTCACCGCGGCCGACATGGCCCGGATCGGTCCGATCATCGAGGCCGAGTACCCCGGCGGGATCAACGTCCACCTGATCCGGATTGTCGACCGCAACCACATCGACCTCAAAGTCTGGGAGCGCGGCGTCGGCGTGACGCAGGCATGCGGCTCGGGCGCCTGCGCTGCGGCTTGGGCCGCTCACCGCATGGGCCTCGTCGAGCCGGAAATCACCGTGACCATGCCCGGAGGCTCGGCTACCGTGGAACTGACAGGATCCGAGGTTTTCCTCACCGGTCCGGCCACCTACGTCGGGAGCATCGTTCTTGGGTAACCCATCAGCAAATGGCGGCGACGCCTCAGTCGACCGATCACCCGTCGGCGCGGCATCCGACGAAGACTTCGCAGTCGACGACTGGGCGATGATCGATTTCGACAACTTCGCCGAGGGCGATTCCGACTTCTTCGATCCCGACGGCGAGCCCCGCACCTGGCTCGACGGCGGGGTTGAGAGCGCCCACCGTGGCGCGTTCGGTGAATACGGATCTGCAGCCGACGCCCCGGTGCGTCAGGGATTTCTCGATCGCGCCTTTCGGGAGCGGATCGTTCTGGTCGGCGTCACCGTCGCCGGTCGCACCGAAGCCGAGACCGACGCCTCGCTCGACGAGCTGGCGCTGCTGGTCGACACCGCCGGCGCCGACGCCCTGGAACGGATCGTGCAGAAGCGGGACCGACCCGATCCGGCCACCTTCGTCGGCCAGGGGAAAGTGCAGGAGATCCTCGACTCGTCGCTGGCCATCGACGCCGACACCGTCGTGTTCGACGACGAACTCAGCCCCGGCCAGCAGGTCAACCTCGAACGGATGCTGAAGCGAACGGCCCTCGACCGCACCGCCGTGATCCTCGACATCTTCGCCCAGCACGCCACCTCGGCCGAGGGCAAGGCCCAGGTCGAGCTGGCTCAGTTGCGCTACAACCTTCCCCGGCTGCGCAACCGGAAGAACTACAGCCAGCAGGCAGGCGGGATCGGCACCAGGGGGCCGGGCGAAACCCAGCTCGAGGTCGACCGGCGCCGCCTCGTCCGGCGGATGCACAAGCTCGAACGTGATCTGGCCTCGATCTCGGCTCGTCGATCGAACCAACGGAAGGCCCGCCGTCGGTCCCCGTATCAAACCGTGTCGATCGTCGGTTACACCAACGCCGGCAAGTCGTCGCTGCTGCGCCGCCTCACCGGAGCCGAGGTGAGGGTCGAGGACCGCCTCTTCGCCACGCTCGATCCCACCACCCGCAAGCTGCAACTGCCCGGCGGCGAGCAGATCCTGGTGACCGACACGGTCGGCTTCGTTCGCAAGCTGCCCCACCAGCTGGTCGAAGCGTTCAAGTCCACCCTCGAGGTTGCGGTTGGAGCCGATCTGCTGATCCATGTCGTCGACGGCTCGGGCCCCGACCCGCAGGGTCACATCGATGCGGTCCGCGAGGTGCTGACCGAGATCGGGGCGCACGAGATCCCCCAGCTCATCGTGTTCAACAAGTCCGACCAGGCCGGTGACACCGCGACCCTCGTCCGTCAGCATCCCGGGTCCGTGGCGGTCTCGGCCCTCACCGGCGACGGCATCGACGACCTCCTGGTCGCCATCGGCGATCAGCTCCGAGCCGCAACCGAGGTGTACGAATTGTTCGTGCCGTGGGCTCGGGGCGATCTCCTGGCCGCCACCCACCGCGAAGGTCAGGTACTGAACGAGACGTCGGAGGAGAAGGGCATGCGGGTCACGGCCCGCCTCGAGGCGGCTTCGGCCAGGCGCCTGGCCGATGTCGTCGTCACCCGGTTGCCCGACTCGGACTGACATCCGACACACCTCGTCACGACGAACGATCGACGCCCCGGCGTCGGCAACGAGGAGAGAAGATGGGCTTCGTACCGCCCCCGTATCCCTACGATCGACTCAACGAACTCAAGGCCGTCGGACAGGCCTTCGACGGTGGTCTGGTCGATCTGTCGATCGGTACGCCGTTCGATCCACCGCCCCCAGCCGTGGTGGAGGCGCTGGCCACGTCCGGCAGCGAACGGTCGTATCCACCGTCGATCGGCACCGAAGCGTTCCGGGCGGCGGCCGCCGACTGGTTGAATCGCGTCGTCGGCTTGGGTCCCGATCGGGCCGTCGACGCCGCAGACATCCGGGCCACGATCGGATCGAAGGAGTTCGTCGCCGGCCTGCCACATTGGCTCCGCCTGCGGAATCCCGAACGCGACACCGTGCTCTACCCGGCGGTCAGCTATCCGAGCTATGAAATGGGGGCGACGCTGGCCGGCTGCCGGGCGGTCGCCGTTCCCGTCGACGATCACTGGCGTCTCGACCTCTCGGCCGTCGAACCGGCCGATGCCGCACGGGCCTTGTGCCTGTGGGTCAACACCCCCGGCAACCCTGCCGGCGGTCTCGACGATCTCGATGCCGTGGCCGCCTGGGGTCGGGCCAACGACGTCCTCGTCGCCTCCGACGAGTGCTACATCTCGTTCACCTGGGACGGGCCGCCCCGGTCGGTGGTGTCGTCGGGTCTCGACGGCGTCCTGGCCGTGCATTCGCTGTCGAAACGCTCCAACCTGGCCGGGGTACGGGTCGGGTTCTACGTCGGCGACCCCGAGATCGTGCACTATCTGGGCGAGGTCCGCAAGCACGCCGGGTTCATGACGCCAGGGCCGGCGCAGGCTGCGGCCGTGGCCGCATTCGGCGATGAGGACCACGTGGAGGCGCAACGAAAGCGGTACTTCGAGCGGCTCGAGGTCATGC
>JAOTVU010000254.1 GCA_029863385.1 Acidimicrobiia bacterium | reverse complement strand
GAGCAGGGTCGTGAAGGCCAACGCTCCGAATCCGACGAAGAGCACCCAGAGAGCCCCGGTGAGTGGCGTGGTGGCGGCGAAGAACGCGACGATTCGACGAAGCATGCCGGAGCGACACTAGCGCGACCGTCGATCGATGTGGCAGCCTCCGACGGTTCAGTATTGTTCCAAGTTTCGCAATGTTGTCCAGGACCACCCGAGGGAGGCGCTACGTTGACAGGCGGAGGGCAGCCGGACAACGGAGATTCATGGACAACGAATTCCTCTCACGGAGCGGGTTGACGGTTGACATGTTGTTGTGCGACGCCGCCCAGGTGGCCGGAGGCAAGCTGTTCGTGCTGGGCGGGGGCCTGGCCTCGATCGGGCCGAAGCCCCAGCCACTCGCCATCGCGCTCCAGATCACCGTGCCCTGGGACCGGGCCAACATCGGTCACGAGTGGCAGATCGAACTCATCGACGAGGACGGCCAGGCGGTCGTCGTCAACGACAAGCCGGTCCTGATGCGGGGCCGATTCGAGGCGGGTCGGCCGGCCGGGCTGCAACCCGGCTCACCCCTCGGGGTCTCGCTGGCGATCAACCTGTCGCCCTTCCGGTTGGTCGGAGGCCGCAGCTACGCCTTTTCGTTGACCATCAACGACGAGAACCGACCCGACTGGCGCGTGCGATTCTTCGTCAAGCCGAGCCGGACAGGCTGAGCCCTCACATCGCCGGGTGCCTCAGCCTCCGGCCAGTACCTCGGCCAGCGGTTCGATCCTGCCCGCCTCGATCGGACCCCGCATCGACCAGACGACCAGATCGACACCGACGGCGAAGAACTCCTCGGCCTGGTCGGCCAGCTTCACCGGATCGCTGTCGGGGTCGAGGCCGAGGTGAATGCTCCGTTTTATCTCGGTCGGGTCGCGGCCGACGTCGGAACAGTGGCCGAGCAGCACGTCGTTGAGTTCCGACCAGGCGGCCGGGGTTTCCGGAAACGTCATGTCCCATTGGTCGGCGAACCGGGCCGCGGTGCGCAACGTGCGTTTCTTTCCCTTGCCGCCGACCACGATCGGGGCGTAGGGCTGCTGCAGGCATTTGGGTTCGCAGCGGGCGTCGACGAGCTGGAAGTGCGGTCCCGAATGGTTGGTGACCTCGTTGGCCAGCAACGACGTGATCACCTCGAGGCCCTCCTCCAGGCGATCGGAGCGCTCCTTGAGCGAGCCCAGTTCGAGACCGTAGGCATCGGTCTCCATCTCGTTCCAGCCGGCGCCGATACCGAACTCGAACCGCCCGTTCGAGATGTGGTCGAGGGTGGCGATCATGTTGGCGCTCACCGCCGGATGGCGATGGTGCATCCCGTTGACCATGCAGCCGATCCGGATCCGGCTCGTGGCCTGGGCCAGAGCCGCCAGCATCGTCCAACCCTCCAGGTTCGGCCCCTCATAGGGCGGGGCCAGCGGATAGAAGTGATCCCAGTTCCATGCCGACTCGTAGACGTCGATCTCGTCGGCCGCCCGCCACAGATCGAGAAACTGGGGCCAGGTGCCGTGGTGGGGTGGAGTTTTGATCGCGTGACGTCCCATACGGAGCCACCTTAGTTGCGCCGCCGACTCGACGGCACGCCGACCCGGGGTGAGCCGCTTTGTCCGCGTGCGTCGATCATCGGGTCTGGGACATCAAGGTGTCGACCGGGGCGAAATCGTCGGTGAGGATGGGGGCATCGCCGACGAACGCGTCGAGTTCTGGACCGTGGTGGACGGATGACTCGGACTCCCACGCCGCGAGGTTGGCTTCGACGGCGCCCGGGTCGATGGTCGAGTCTGAGGCGACGATCACGAAGTTTCCGCCGCCGTCGCCGGTGACGTACCGCTCCGGGGTCACCACGACCACGTTGCCGAAGAGGCGCTTCAGGGTGGCGATCTCGGCTCGGGCGAAGGTCCGGTCGCCGTAGTCGATGACGTTCATCACGTACACGCCGCCGGGAGCCATCGATGATTTCAGGAGGGTGAGAAACTCGACGGTGGTCAGATGCCAGGGCACCGACATGCCGCCGAACGCATCGCCCACGACGACATCGAAGGGCGGCGGGTCGTCGTCCAGGTAGCGGGGCAGGGCCACTCGTGCATCGTCGGGGACGACGGTGAGGTTCACCGCCGTCGGGTCGAGGCCCAGTTCGCTCCTGCCGATGTCGACGAGGGCGTCGTCGATCTCGAACACGACGTTGGTCGACCCTGGACGGGCGGCGGCCAGATATCGCGGCATCGTGAACCCGCCACCGCCCACGCCCAGCGTGTGCACCGCACCCTCGGGTGCGACCGCGTCGATGGCCGACACGAAATCCCGGATGTAGCGGAACCGGAGGTTGAGCGGGTCGTCGAGGTCGACGTAGCTATGGGACAGGAGATCGAGGCGGAGGGTGCGACCCGACGGATTGTCGCCGTCGACCACGACGTTGACACAGGAGTAGGTCGTCTCCCACTCGCAGGGACCGGCGGCAACGACGAGCAACAGGGCGGCAAGCCCTGCCCCGGCCGCAGCCGGGCCGATGTTCCGACCGACCACCGATCCACCGCCTCCGCCACCGTCGTCTTCGTCCGAGACGGGAGACCCGGCCCGCAACGTCAGCCCGACACCGAGCGCGACGAGAAGCAGGCCCACCACCAGCACGATCGGTCGGGTCGGCAGGGTGGCCAGGAGCACGAACCCGGTGACGAAGGTGCCGAACAGCGCCCCGGCGGTGCCGACGGCGGAGAACGATCCGACCACCTCCCCGGTCTGGGCGAGGGACTGCAGCCGCATCTTGACGACGAGCGGTGTCACGGCCGACAGCACCGCGGCCGGGGCGAAAAAGCCGAACAAGGTCAGAATCACCACGGCAACGGCGCCCTGGCCTTGGAGGGCGGAGCCGAAGCCCGCGGTCAGCGTCGGAGCCAGGAGGGCGAGCACACCGCCGAGCATGAATGTCGGCCCGACGAGTCGTGACGGATCCCGGCGGTCGGCCAGGAGCCCTCCGACCCAGGATCCGACGGCGATGGCGGCGAGGATCGTGCCGATCACCCCGGTGAAGGTCTCGAGGCTGACCCCGACGTAGGGGGCCATCAAGCGGCCGGCGAGAATCTCGAGCATCAACACGGCGGCCGATGCGACGAACACCAGGACCCGGGCGGTGAGGGAGGACACCGCTTCAGGCTAGCGACGATGGCCGACGGCGGTGAACGAGGGTGGCGTGCGGTGGAGATACGAAGGCCACCGCGGCCCGGGCCATGATGGTGGGCGGTAGGGGGTGCGGGGAATCAGGCCGGTTGGTTGTCGGGCAGCTCGGGAAGTTCCGACTCGTCGTCGAGCAGGCCGGCCAGGCTTGCCGCCGTGGCCGAGGTCATGACCGGGTCGACGCCGAGTGCCTGCAGCATGGCCGTTGCGCTAATCATCTCGCTGTGCCGGCGGCGAGCGTGCACCTTCGAGCCCAGGACAATCCGTCGGAGCCAGTCGTCGTCGGCCCGTTCGATCTCGCTGCTCAGATTGCGCCACAGCCAACCGAGATCGTCGGCGGCGGCGCCGGCCTTGACGGCCTCGAGGATGACCGCTGCGAACCCCTTCATCATCACGCTGCGGAGGAGCTTGCGCCCTGCCGCGACCCCGGTGGCGGCGGCAAGCGGTTCGACGTAACCGCCGAACCGGTTGATGGTCTCGGCGTACCGGTTTGCACCGGGACCCGACGCCAGGCTCGGGGTGGCCAGTCCGTGGCCCGGCACCATGGCGAGAAGGGCGACGTCGGCGAACGCAAAGCCCTTCCGTTCGGCCATCGCCTCCAGGTCGAGTTTGACGGTCGGGGAGCTGGTGGCCAGGTCGGCGTAGAGCGCATCGGTGTCGATGGCCTCGATCGCCTGCAGCATTGCCAGCTTGGAGTCGGCCTCGCCGGTGAGGCTGAGAATCAGCTCGGCGTTGCGTACGGCGAGCGCCGGGTGGACCGCACGTTTGACACCCTGTGGTGTGCCGACCTCGGCGGGGTCGAAGCCGATCACCTCGGCTCCGGCGGTGGCCAGATCGGAGGCGAAAAGAGAGCCGGCTTCGCCGAGACCGAATACACAGATTCTCATCGGTCAACAAACCTAACAGCGCCGACCGACCGGCGCCCATCGAGACCAGCGAAAATGAGCGGCTCAGGGCCGGAGGAGAACCTCGCCGTTGACGACTGCGAACCAGGCGTCGGGGTGCTCCGACCAGTCGATCCAGGCCCGCCCGACGGCGGCCAGCTCGGCCTCATCGGCCAGTCCGTAGTCGACAGCTTGGGCGGCCAGTGCGGACTGACGGACCCGTTGGCTCCACAGCTCGCCCCACCACCGTCGGTCCTCCGGGGTGGCGAAACACCAGGTCGATGCCGACGGCGTGATCGTCTCGAATCCGGCGGCGCGAGCCCAGGCGATCAAGCGACGGCCGGCATCGGGTTCGGCCCGGTTACGGCGGGCGACCGCCTGGTAGAGCGTCATCCACCGGTCCAGACCGTCCAGGCGGGGGTACCAGAACATGCCGCCGTAGTCGGCGTCGCGGGCGGCGACGACACCGCCGGGTTCGACAACCCGTCGCATCTCGGCCAGCGCGGCCACGGGAT
>JAOTVU010000003.1 GCA_029863385.1 Acidimicrobiia bacterium | reverse complement strand
GGGAGGGTGGCACCGAGACGGCCGATGCCGTGGTGGTGGCACTTCCTCCGGCTCAGGCGGCACCGCTTCTTCCCGATCCGCTGTCGAGCCTGCTGGTCGATCGCCCCGTCTCCCCGGTGGCGGTGGTCGGTCTCGGCGGCCCGGCCGGCTCGCTGCGGCTTCCAACCGGCTTCGGTGCCCTGGCCGGACCCGACTCGGGCATCCGCGCCCTCGGCATCCTCTTCGAGTCGGAGTATGCGCCGGGGAGGGCCCCGAGCGGCTTCCAGCTGGCCAAGGGGATCTACGGTGGCGCGGCCGATCCGGGAATCATGGCGAGGTCGGATGAGGAGCTGGCCGCCCTGATGTCGGCAGAGCTGGGCCGGATCACGGGCCGGACCGTCGATCCCACCTGGGTGCGGGTTCGACGGTCCGCCATCCCCCAGTATCCGATCGGCCACACCGTCTGGATGAACCAGGTCGACGACCATGTGACGGGCCTCGGAGGCCTGCACCTGGCCGGATGGGGATACCGCGGCATCGGGCTTTCCAGCCTCGGAGCCGACGCCGCCCGGATCGGTGCGACCCTGGATCGGGAGCACGGGCGGTGAGAGTAGGGACGGCAATCCTCGAGACCCCGGCGCGACAACAGAGCTGAACGCCTCGGTGGAAGGGCGCCGTCCGACCCCGGGCGGCCGCCCTCAGTCGCCGGTTACGATGCCCGCTCGTCGCAAGTCATCGATTTCGGCGTCGTCAAGACCCAGCTCGGCCAGGATCATCCGGCTGTCGGCGCCAACCGCCGGCACCGGACCATTGGGACCGACGTCGACCCCGGCCATCTTGATCGGGACGGCCACCGTTTCGATCGGCTGACCCTCGCCGCCATCGATCACCCTTGGCGCTTCGCCGTCCGTATCGAGGCCGTGGGCCAGCGGCACCACGTAGCCGTTGGCCCGAATCTGCTTGTCCTTCACCACCTCGTCGAGCGGCTGCACCGGTGCCCACACGATGTTCTCCTGATCGAGCAGACGACCCCACTCGGCTGCCGGCTTGGTCAACATCCGTTCGTCGATGATCGACACCAGTTCGCCCATGTTCCGGAACCGATCGCGCGGGGTTGTGAACCGATCGTCATCGACCACCCATTCGAGACCCAGTTGCCGGCAGAAGACGGGAAAGGCGGCCGGAACGGGCATGTTGACCAGGATCCAGGTGCCGTCGCCACAGCGGTAGGTGTTGACTGCGGCGTTGAGCACCTGGTGACGGTTACGCGACGTCGGCCGTCGACCATCGATCAGCGCGGTGGACACGTCACCGGCGATCGCCCACAGCGAGTTGGCGAGCAAGCTGGTCTCCACGACCTGGAACTCACCGGTTCTCTCGGCCAATCGCAAGGCGGCCAACACACCGCTGAGCAGGGCCAGACCGCTCGAATGGTCGCCGGCCGCTTGCGGGAACCGGGACGGCTCGCCGGTGTCGGGATCGCTGCACAGGTCGGCGAATCCACCCCGGGCGAAGTAGGCGGTGACGTCGAACCCCGGACGATCCGCCTCCTCCCCCTTCGTGCCGTAGCCGGTGAGTGTGGCATGGACGAGGCTGGGGTTGACGGCCTTCAGGCTCTCGGGGTCGAACCGGTACCGCTGCTGGCGCGCGGGCAACATGTTGCACACGAACACCTGGGCGGTGGCGACGAGGCGGTGCATGATCGACTGCCCGGCCTCGGTGGTGACGTCCAGCGCCACCGACCGTTTGCCCCGGTTGTCGACGGCGAACGCGGCATCGAAGTCGACGCGGTGACCGTCGATCTTGGGCCGGCGCATCAGCCCACGGTAGGTGTCACCGGTCGGCGGTTCGATCTTGATGACGTCGGCACCGAGGTCGGCCATGATGACACCGGCGCTTGGTGCGGCGACGAAACTCGCCATCTCCACCACACGGATCCCGTCCAGTGGTTTGACCGTCACGGTTGACTCTTCTCTTGGCTCACGGCTCCGATTATCGCATCCGGACCCGACCGGAGCATTTTCGGGGCCGGCGATTCCCCGGCCGGGCTACCGTGACAGGGTGTCCGTCGTTCGAGCTCGCAACCTCGTCAAACGCTTCGGTGACCAGTGCGCCGTCGACGGCATCGACTTCGACGTCGAGCGGGGCGAAACCTTCGCCATGCTCGGGCCCAACGGCGCCGGCAAGTCGTCGACGATGAAGATGATCTCGACGGTCAGCCCCTTCACATCGGGTGAGCTCCAGGTACTCGGCCGCGATCCGGCCACCGACGGACGCCAGATCCGGGCCCGGCTCGGTGTGGTGCCACAGGAAGACATCCTCGACATGGCCCTGACCGTGAGGGAGAACATCACGGTCTACGGGCGGTACTTCGATCTGTCCCGCGCCGAGGCCCGCCGGCGGGCCGACGAACTGCTCCAGTTCGTCCAACTGGCCGACCGAGCCGACGACCAGGTCCGGCCGCTGTCCGGGGGCATGAAACGGAGGCTGTCGATCGCCCGGTCGATGGTCAACAACCCGGAGTTGATCCTCCTCGACGAACCGACAACCGGCCTCGATCCCCAGGCCCGGCATCTGCTCTGGGAGCGTCTCTATCAGCTGAAGCGTCAGGGAGTCACCCTGTTGCTCACCACGCACTACATGGATGAGGCCGAGCAGCTCGCCGACCGACTCGTCATCATGGACCGTGGCCGGATCGTGGCGGAGGGAACACCCCGATCATTGATCGAGACCCACTGCAGCCGCGATGTGGTGGAGCTCCGTTTCGGTGATCGGGGGCGTGTCCCCTCGCCCGACGGCGGTGACGACCTCGAGGATGATGCGGCCCACGTCGAAGCGTCGGCGACCCGACTGGATCTTCGCAGCGAACGACTCCCCGACCGGCTGCTCGTGTACGCGGATGACGGCGACAAGGCCGTGACCGCCCTGGCCGGCCACGGGGTCGCCGCGGTGAGCACCCTGATTCGGCGGGCCACGCTCGAGGATGTGTTCCTCACGCTCACCGGTAGGACCCTCGTTGAGTAACGCCGTCGAGACACCGAACCCCGAGTCGGCCGTCGACGCCAGCCGGTCGGGCCCGATGACGCTCAGTGGTCTCGCTCGTATCCTCGAGCACCTGTACGTTCGTACACCGGCGAAGTATCGGTCGGTGCTGGTCTCCGGCGTCGTGAGTCCGGCGTTCTTCCTCGGCCTTCTCGGTCTCGGGTTGGGTTCGCTCGTCGATGAACGCCAGAGCGGGACGGCCACCTTGGGAACCGGTAGCTACCTCGAGTTCATCGGACCGGGACTGCTCGCCATCTCGGCGGTGCTGTGGGCGTTCGGTCAAAGTCTTTGGCCGACGGCGGGTGAACTGAAATGGGATCGCACCTACCTGCTGACCGCGGTCACGCCGGTCAGCAAGGCCGAGATCGCGGTCGCCCACGTCGGTTGGATCGCCATCCGATTCACGGCCGCCGCCGCTCTGTTCACCGTCGTGCTCGGGCTGGCCGGTGCCGTCACCAGCTGGTGGGCAGTGCTCGCTCCCTTGGCGGCCGGGACGACGGCTCTGGTGCTGGCGGCGATCATCTGCGGCTACACGGTCAGGCAGGAAAACGAAGACACGTTCCCCATGCTCCTGCGACTCGGGGCCATCCCGATGTTCCTGTTCTCCGGCGCCTTCTTCCCGCTGTCGGAGGTTCCGGCGGGCGTGGCGTGGTTGGCCCGCCTCACGCCGAGCTGGCACGGTGTCGAACTGTGTCGCGATCTGGCCCAGGGCTCGGTCGATGCCGGCTCGCTCATCCACGTCGCCTACTTCCTCATCGTTGGGGCCATCGGCATGCTCTACGCCATCACCGGTTTCGAACAAGCGATTTCCGAGGCATAGATCGTGCTTCCGTCGACTGCTTCCCGCCCCGCCACCGCCGGGCGCGGCGACCGGCCGGTTCCCGGTCTGCTCACCGGGGTCCTCCGGGTATTCGAGCACAATCTGGTGTCGTATCGGCGCATGTGGTTGACGTTGGCCAGCGGCATCGTCGAGCCGCTGATGTACCTCCTCGGCATGGGCTACGGCATGGGGGCCATCATCGGGGATCTGTCCTTTCGGGGTGATGTCGTGACCTACGCCGCCTTCATCGGGCCGGGCCTCATGGCGTCGTCGGCCATGAACGGAACGCTCTTCGACACCACCTACAACTTCTTCTTCAAGTTGCGGGAGTCGCGGCAATACGAGGGGATGCTGGTCACGCCGTTGACGATCGGCGGGCTCGTCGGCGGCGAACTCTCGTGGGCCGTGGCGCGGGGCGCCATCTACTCCGGTTTCTTCGTACTCACACTCATCGGACTGGACCTGGCCGAGCCGCTGAACGCCCTGTCGGCCTGGCCGGCAACCCTGCTCACCGGGTGGGCGTTCGGTGCCGTCGGTGCGACGCTCACCAGTTACGCCCGGGCCTGGACCGATTTCGACATCATGGACCTCGTCGTCCAGCCGATGTTCCTCGCCTCCACCGCTTTCTTCCCGCTGGCGGTGTTCCCGGACTGGGCCCAACCGATCGTGTGGGCCACTCCCCTGTTCCACGCCGTCGACCTGACCCGGGCCCTTGCGCTCGGCGCCACCGGCTGGACCGACCTCGTCCACGTCGCTTACCTGACGATCATGGGATTGATCTTCGGTGTCGTGGCCCGTCGCCGGCTGCACCGGCTGCTGCTCAGCTGACGGACGCCCGGCCGGGCGTTCCGGCCGTCGAGTTGCGGCCGGCGTCGCCGACGGCCATCCTGACCGACGTGGATGTGTCCAAAGCGGTCGACCAACGAATGTCCTGTCGAGCCTTTCTCGACACCCCTGTGCCGGATGAGACGCTGGCCGAGTTGTTGACCAAGGCGGCTCGGGCCCCGTCGGGCGGCAATATCCAACCATGGAAGATCTACGTCGTGAACGGCGAGTCGATGCATCGCTTCCAGACGTTCATCGCCGACCGCGAGATCGAGGAGCCCGGCTACACCATCTACCCGCCGAAGTTGTGGGAGCCGCACCGAACCGCACGATTCGAACTCGGCGAGCAGATGTACGAGCTGCTCGGCATCGGGCGCGAGGACCGGGCCGGCCGGCTCGAACGCATGATGGAGAACTACCGGTTCTTCGGTGCGCCCGCCGCCATCTTCTGTTTTCTCCACCAGCGGATGCTGCCGCCGCAGTGGTCGGATTGCGGCATGTATCTCCAGACGCTGATGCTGCTGTGCGAGGAGGCCGGCCTTTCGACCTGCCCGCAGGAGATCTGGACGAACCGCTGCCGGGCGGTGGCCGAGTTCGTCGGCGCTCCCGACGAACTGATGCTCTTCTGCGGCGTGGCGATCGGCTACAAGGACGACGATCATCCGGTCAACGCGCTGCGGTCCGAGCGGCTCCCCCTGGAGTCGTTCGCCCACTGGGTCTGACGTCTCGTGGACCGGCCGACGGTCGACGTCTACGAGGAGCGGGCAGCGGCGTGGACGGCGCAACGAGCACCACACCACCTGGCCGCCATGACCTGGCTCGAGGCGATGCGGATCGACGACCTTCCGATTGCCGATCTGGGTTGCGGTCCGGGCTGGCACCTGGAGCCGCTGCGAGCACCGGCCATCGGTTTGGATGCGGCGGCTGCGATGCTGCAGATCGCCCGAGAGCGGATCAACGCACCGCTCGTCCAGGCCTCCGTCAGCGCGCTGCCGTTTGCCGTCGGCAGCCTTGGCGGTGCGGTGGCCAGCCGCGTTCACACCCACGTGCGGGCGGTCGACAATCCGATGGCGCTGGCCGATTTGCATCGCTGTCTGTCGACCAACGCACCGGTGCTGTTCGAATTCGTTCTCGATGCTGAAGGTCACGGTCGGGGGCCCTGGGGTACTGATGGCCGCTCGACCGATCTGTTCCCCGGACGCCTGATCTCGCGGTGGACCGACCCCGGGTTGCTCGACCTGTTGGAGGGTGCCGGCTTCGGGGTCGAATCGACCGATACGTTGAGGCCCGGTCTTCGTGAGATCCGAGCCCGGCGCCGCTCGACCCTGCCCGACACCGTCGGAGCGGATATGAACGTGCTGATGTGCGGTCTCAACCCGTCCATCCATGCCGCCGAGGCGGGCGTCGGCTTCGTGACCGGAAGCAATCGTTTCTGGTCAGCTGCGATGGCGGCCGGCGTCGTGTCTGTCGACCGTGATCCCCACGGTGCGCTCCATCGTGACGGGGTCGGGATGACCGACCTGGTGAAGCGGGCCACCCGGCGGGCCGACGAACTCGCCGACGACGAGTACCGCACCGGGCTGGGCCGGATCGAACGGTTGGTGGCCTGGCTCCAACCCGGCGTCGTGTGTTTTGTCGGCCTGTCGGGCTGGCGGATTGCGGTCGATCGGCGGGCGAAGGCCGGGCTCCAGCCCCGCAGTCTGGGCGGACGGCCGGTCTATGTGATGCCGAGCACCAGCGGGCTGAACGCCCACTGCCGGCTGCCCGACGTGATCGCTCACTTCACCGAGGTTCGGCGGTTGTCAGCCCGGCGCTGACCCCATGTGGGATCGGAGGACGTCGAGGCCGACCGAGCCGACGGCCAGCAGATCGGCGTGGAAGGTCTTCAGGTCGAAGTCGGGGCGGCCGCCGTGCTCTTCCCGGAGGTCGAGAATGGCCTGCTCCCCCACCTTGTACGAGATGGCCTGACCCGGCCAGCCGAGATAGCGGATCACCTCCGACTCGGCTTCGTCATGGCTCAACAGCGCCCGGGTTCGCAGCAGTTCGTAGGCCAGGTCGAATGTCCACGACTCACCGGGGTGGAAGCTGACGTCGTCCGGGATCGGAAGATCGAGGTGAGCGCCGATGTCGATGGCCACCCGACAGGATCGGAACAGTTGGCTGGTCAGCAGCCCAGCTCGATACTCCGGTCGCTCCAGATAGCCGAGTTCGTCCATGAACCGCTCGGCGTAGAGCGCCCAGCCCTCCCCCGATCCGGGATACCAGACCCACGTGCGGTGAAAGCGGGACAGGCGATCGCCCTGGCAGATCTGGACCCCGACCTGTAGATGGTGACCGGGGAATCCCTCATGGTAGGCGGTGGTGATCTCCTGGAACAGCGGCAGGAAGGTCTTCCCCTCGATCGGATACCAGATGGAACCGGGTCGGGTGAAGTCTTCCGAGGGGCCGACGTAGGATGCCGCTGAGGCGCCGCCCGCTGGCTCGACCTGCACGTTGATCGTCCTGATCGGCTCCGGCACGTCGAAGTGCGAACCATCGAGTTGTTCCAACGCCTGCAACTGGCGGTCCTTCATGAGAGCGATGAACTCATCGGTCGACGTCATCGCGTAGGCCGGGTCGGTCATCAACATGTCGAACACGTCGGCCGACGACTTCGACGAGTCGATCTCGGCCGCCACCGCCTGCAGCTCGGCCCACAGTCGCTCCACCTCGTTCCAGCCCCACCTGTAGGTCTCCTCCAGGTCCAGCGAGGTCCCGAGGTAGAGGCCGGCCAGCATGGCGTAGCGTTCGCGGCCGACGCCGTCGGCCTCCACGGCGTGGGGGGCGTACGTGGCTTCGAGGTACCTGTTGAAGCCGTTGAACGCCGCCTTGGCTCCCTCGACTGCCGTGGTGACGGCCGCGGTGAACGACTCGGACGCCTCACCCCAGGCATCGAGCTTGGCCAGCAGCTGGTCGAAACTCGAGTCGGGCCCGGTGGCCAGGCGACCCTGCGACAGCGCGGCCTCGACCTGACGGCGGGCGACGGCGAGGCCCCTGGTGCGGCCTTCCTCGAGGCTTTGCCGATAGCTTTCGAGCGCCGTCGGCAGCGATTCGAGGCGACGGAGGACCGCATCCCACCCCTCGCGGGATTGGGTGTCATTGGATCCGAACACCATCCTGAGATCCTGGTGCGGGCTGGCGATGTTGTTGAGGTTCCGCAGATGCTCGCCTGCATCGGTCAGCGTGGCGACGAGGTTGCACTCATCGAGGAGGACGTGTTGCGCCAGCCGCTCCCGGTCATTGCGTATCTCGCAGCGGTGCGCCCGTCGGGCGATGTCGGCCCAGACATCGGCTCGCTGCTCGTAGCCCGCGGGCGACAGGTCCGGCCATTCGTGGTCATGGCCGGACACGCCGGCCATTGTGGCGTGGATCGGGTCGGCTGCGGCGGCGAGATCGGTTGCCTGGTCACTGAGCACAAAGATGTCGGTCGTGGCGTCGGTCATCTCGACAGCCTAAACCTCGGCCGCGTGGACGGCATCCGATCGACCGGTGGCAGTCAGGTTCCGGGGTTCCCAAGACCCGGAAGTGGGACCGGACGGCCCCAGAACGAGTGGCCAACCGGATCGCTGTCCAGTGTTTCCAGAACGCGAAACCTGGGGGAATCGGGCCCGAGCCCATGACCGACGCCGGTACTCTGCGGGGGTGAGTACCGATGCCGTGAACACCACCGACGGCGCTGCCACCACCGACGGCAGTGCCACCGACACCACCAGCGACGACCGGACCGTCGGCGTCGACTTCATCCGAGCCAAGGTGATCCAGGACAACCAGTCCGGCCGGTTCTCACAGCGGGTACAAACTCGCTTCCCCCCGGAGCCCAACGGCTACCTCCACATCGGCCACGCCAAGTCGATCGCCCTGAACTTCGGCATCGCCGACGAATTCGGCGGCGTGTGCAACGTCCGCTTCGACGACACCAATCCGGAGACCGAGAAGCAGGAGTACGTCGACGCCATCCTGGACGATCTCGACTGGCTCGGCTACACACCCCCGAACATCTATTACTGCTCCGACTACTTCGACCAGCTCTACGAGTGGGCCGAAGACCTGATCGGCAAAGGTCTGGCCTACGTCGACGATCAGGACGCCGACACCATCTCCGAGCAACGGGGCCGCTTCGGCAAGCCCGGCATCGAGAGTCCCTACCGCGATCGCTCCCCCGCAGAGAACCTCGAGCTGTTCCGGGGCATGCGCGACGGCGCCTACCCGGACGGGGCCAAGGTGCTGCGGGCGAAGATCGACATGCAGGCCGACAACATGCAGATGCGGGACCCGGTCATGTACCGGATCCGCCGGGAGACGCACTACCGGGCCGGCGACAAATGGATCATCTACCCCTCCTACGACTGGGCCCACGGTCAGGGCGATGCCATCGAGGGCGTCACCCACTCGCTGTGCACGCTGGAGTTCGCCGACCACAACGCGGTCTACGACTGGTTTCTCGAGCACCTCGATCTGCCCTATGAGAAGCCGGAGCAGACGGAATTCGCCCGACTGGGCCTGACCCACACCCTCATGTCGAAGCGGCATCTGCTGCAGCTCGTCACCGAGGGTGTCGTCGACGGTTGGGACGATCCCCGCATGCCGACCGTCCGAGGGATGCGGAGACGGGGTTACCCGGCTTCCGCCATCAGGGCCTTCGTCGACCGGGTCGGCATCGCCAAGACCAACTCCACCAGCGAGATCGAGCTGCTCGAATCGTTCGTGCGCACCGAGCTGAACCAGTCGGCACTGCGCCGCATGGCCGTGCTGCGACCGTTGCGGGTGGTGATCACGAACTGGCCCGACGACGGTGTTCAGAACGGCGTGGTGGAGCTCGAAGCGATCAACAATCCCGAGGATCCCACGGCCGGCAAGCGCCTGGTGCCGTTCAGCGGCGAACTGTGGATCGAACAGGACGATTTCAAGCTCGATCCGCCGCCGAAGTACTATCGCCTCTCCATCGGGCGGGAGGTGAGGCTACGGGCAGGCTTCTACATCACCGCCACCGACGTCGAGACCGACGGCGCCGGCAACGTCACCACCGTGTACTGCACCTACGATCCGGAGAGCGAGGGCGGCTCGACCCCCGACGGCCGCAAGGTCAAGGCCACGATTCACTGGGTGTCGGCCGCGCACGCCATCGGTGCGACGGTCAACCTCTATGATCGGCTGTTCACCGACCCGTACCCCGGTGAAGGCGGCGCCGATCCGCTCGACAGCCTCAACCCCCTCTCCTGCGAGACGCTGACCGAGGCGAAGCTCGAACCGGCGCTGACCGAAGTCGAGCCGGGCCAGGTGGTGCAGTTCGAACGTCTCGGCTACTTCGCCGTCGATCCCGACGACACCTCGGTCTTCCACCGCACCGTCGGCCTCCGCGACGAGTGGGCCAACATCCAGAAGCGGCGGGAGAACGAGGCCAAGCAGAAGAAGCAGCAGCAGAACCGACGGAAGGGCTGACAGCCGGTGGCGCACGATCGCCGGCCGGTCCTATGATCGGCCCATGACAGCCGTTGACGTTCCTCCTTTCGTCCGTGCCGACGGCCCGGACAAAGTCACCGGAAGCGGGCGTTACGCCGCGGATCTGGTGCTCCCCGGCATGCTGTGGGCCAAGTTCCGCTACGCCGATCACCCCCATGCCCGGATCGTGTCGCTCGACACCTCCCGAGCCAGGGCGATGCCCGGTGTGCTGGCCGTGTTGACAGCCGACGACGTACCCGACGTCCGCTATTCGGCCGGTGTGGCCGATCGCCGACTCTTCGCCCGTGACGTCGTGCGGTTCGAGGGGGAGATCGTCGCCGCCGTCGCGGCCACGTCGACGGAGGCGGCTCAGGCCGCGGCGGACGCCATCGACGTCGTCTACGAGCCGCTGCCCCCCGTCGTCGATCCCGAGGCCGCTCTGGAGCCCGACAGCCCGCTCGTCCACCCCGACTGGGCGGGCTACGACGCCGACCCCGAGACGGTTCGGGACCGCAACGTGGCCTCCTTCTCGTCGATCTCCCGTGGTGATGCCGAGGGGGCCATGGCCGGCGCTCACACCGTCGTATCGAGCCGCTACGTGGCCGACGCCAGTCACGCCGTCCCCATCGAACCACGGGCGGTCGTGGCCCAGTGGGAGGGCAACCGGGTCACCATCCACAGCTCGACACAGGTCCCCTACAACGCCCGGGCCGGTGTCTGCCAGACCCTCGGGCTGCCGACCAACCGGGTTCGGGTCATCGTCCCCCACCTGGGCGGCGGCTTCGGCGGCAAGTGCGGATTCCACTACGAGGCCCACATTGCGGCGCTGGCCCGGGCGGCCAAACGCCCGGTCAAGTTGGTGTTCAGCCGCCGGGAGGAGTTCCTGGCCCCCGATCGGCGCCGGGAGGGCATGGTGGTCGACATCACCACCGGGCTCGATGCCGAGGGCGCCATCGTGGCCCGAACCGGCGGACTGGTGATCGACAACGGCGCCTACATCGCCGATGCCGCCTTCTTCCCCCAGATCGCGGCCATGCACGTCGCCGGACCCTATCGGATACCGAATCTGCACGTCGACGCCCGCCTGGTCTACACCAACCATCAGCCGTCCGGGTCGGTGCGGGCCCCGACCGCACCGCAGGCCTGCTGGGCGCTCGAATCCCACACCGACGAACTGGCCCGAGCCGTCGGCATGGACCCGGTCGAGTTCCGCCGTCGCAACATCGTGACCAACAGTTCGGTGGGACCCGCCGGGCAGACCTACGGCGACATCGGTCTGGCCGAGTGTCTGAACACGGCCGTCGACCGCATCGGCTACGACCCCGACACGCAGGCAAACGGGACAGACGACGAGGCGATCGGTGTGGCCGTCGGCTGGTGGCCGAGCTTCCCCGGCGCCTCCGGAGCCTATGTCCGCATCGACGACGACGGCAAGGGCCAGATCGTCACCGGCGCCCAGGAATGCGGGACGGGCGCCGTCATGACGCTCCGCGACCTCGCGGCCGACGAGCTGGGCATGGACCCCACGGACTTCGAGATCGTCTACCAGGACACGGCGGCCGCTCCCTATGACACCGGCGCCACCGGCTCCCAGACGCTGCTCAACAACGGCCGGGCCGTGGTCGAGGCCTCACAACAGGTGGCCGCCCAGTTGAAGGCGCTGGCGGCCGAGCGGTTGGAGGCCGCGATCGGTGACATCGTGCTGGTCGACGGGGCCGCCTCGGTGGCCGGCAGCCCTGCCACCTCGGTCCCGATCGCCGAGTTGGCGGCCGTGGCGGCCGGCGGCGAGTTGCTGCTCGGGCACGGTTCGGGCACGCCCGGCGAGTATCCGGAACTGGTCGGCGCCACCTGCGTTGGCGACCACGGCGTTGCGGCCTGGGCCTCCCCCCAGTTCTCGTGCCACGCCGTGCGCATCCGCCTCGATCGCGACACCGGTGTGGTCCGGGTCCTGGAGGTGGCGGCGGCCCACGATTCCGGCACGATCATCAACCCGATGGGGGCGCTCGGCCAGGTGCACGGCGGGATCATGATGGGCATCGGCCAGGCTCTCACCGAAGGCACGGTCTACGACGACGAGGGCCGCCAGCGCAACCCGATGCTGCTCGAGTACAAGCTCCAGACAGCGGCCGACGGGCCGGAGGTAACCGTCGACTTCATCCAATCCGGAACCCCCGGTCAGGGTCCGAAAGGGGCCAAGGGGCTGGCCGAAGCACCGAACGTCGCCACTGCCGCCGCCATCGCCAACGCCGTGGCGAAACTGGTCGGCCGCCCGGTCCGGCAACTTCCCATGACCGCGGAACGCATCTGGACGGCCATGCAGGATCCCGACAGCGAATCCGGCGCCGGGACTGGAGGCGACCGATGAGCGCCTTCACCATCGCCTCGACGGTCAACGAGGCCGTCGCCCTGATGGCCGACGGTGCCCGGGTCCTGGCCGGAGGCACCGACCTCGTGGTCGGTCATCGCCAGGGCAAGGCGCCGCTCCCCGACCGTCTGGTCGCCATCGACCGGATCAGCGACCTCGCCGGCTTCGAGATCGACGATGGCACCGGCGAGCTGCGCATCGGCGCGCTCGTCACCCACGCCGAGCTGATGACCGAGTCCGCCATCGTCGACTCCTACACTGCGCTCGCCGACGGTGCCGCCCTGGTCGGCTCCCCCGCCACCCGGCATGCCGGCACGATCGGCGGCAACATCATGAACGGCTCACCGGCCATGGACACCGGGGCGCCGCTCGTGGTGCTCGGAGCCCGGTTCGAGCTGGTATCCGGACGGGGAACACGAGTCGTCGAACCCGGTGAGCTCTGGACCGGCCCCGGCAGCACCTCGGCCGCCGCCGATGAGCTGCTGACGGCTTGCCTCCTCCCGTCCCGGGCGTCGTCATCCGGTAGTGCCTATGTGCGTCTCGAATACCGGCGGGCCATGGAGATCGCCGTGGTCGGGGCCGCCGCGTCCGTCGAACTCCACGACGGCGGCACGCTGAGTTCGATTCGGGTGGCGCTCACCGCGGTGGCGCCCACGATCCTCGAGGTCACCGGTCTCGACGGCCTCACCGGACGAGCGGTCGACGACGACCTGCTCACCGCCGTGGTCGATGCCGCTCGAGCCCAGGCCACACCGATCTCCGATCTGCGGGCCTCCGACGCCTACCGGCGCCACACCGTCGGGGTCATGGCCCAGCGGGCGGTGGCGGCAGCGACCGCCCGGGCCCGAGGCGAGCATCTCGCCGTACCGGTCAACCGATCGATCGGTGTCGGCAGGAAGGGAATCCAATGACCACGTCGATCTCCTACCTTCTCACCGTCAACGGTGTCGACTATCCGGTGACCGGACCCAACCATCTCAGCCTGCTGAATGCGGTGCGCAACCAGGTTGGTCTCACCGGAACCAAGGAGGGCTGTGACGACTGCGAGTGCGGGGCCTGCATGATGCTGCTCGACGGTAAACCGGTGAACTCGTGCTCCTATCTGGCCGCCCAGGCCCAGGGGCGGGAGATCACCACGGTCGAAGGCCTGGCCGTCGGCGACGACCTCGGCCCTCTGCAACAGGCGATCCTCGACGCCGGGGGCGTCCAGTGCGGGTTCTGTACGCCCGGCATGCTCATCTCGGCCCGGGCGCTGCTCGACCGCGGCGCGCGTCCATCCGAGGAGGAAATCCGCATCGGCCTGTCTGGCAATCTGTGCCGGTGCACCGGCTACACCAACATCGTGGCCGCCGTGCAAAGCCTCGTATCGGCTGGGTACGATTCCAAACCGGAAGGCGGATGAACACCCCGGCGTGAGGCGAACGATCTGATGAACTGTCGACACTGTCACACCCCGCTGGAGCTGGTCTTTGTCGACCTCGACCAGTCGCCGCCCTCCAACTCCTACCTCACCGATGTGAACCAGCCGGAGAACTCCTATCCGCTGCGGGTTCTGGTGTGTGAGAACTGCTGGCTCGTCCAGACCGAGGACTTCGCAGAGGCCGACGAGTTCTTCGCCTCGACCTACGCCTACTTCAGCTCCTACTCCACCTCGTGGCTGACCCACGCCAAGGCCTATGTCGATGAAGCCGTGGAGCGGTTCGGGCTCGACGAGAACAGCCAGGTGGTCGAGGTGGCGGCCAACGACGGTTACCTGCTCCAGTACGTGGCGGAACGGGGTATTCCCTGCCTCGGTGTCGAACCGACGCTCAGCACGGCGGAAGCGGCCCGGGACAAGGGCATCGAGATCGTCAACGAGTTCTTCGGGGTGGCCCTGGCCGAACGGCTGGTCACCGATGGTCACCAGGCCGACCTCACTGCGGCCAACAACGTCCTGGCCCACGTGCCCGACATCAACGACTTCGCCGCCGGATTCGCCACGCTGCTGAAACCCAACGGTGTGTCGTCCTTCGAGTTCCAGCACCTCGTTCCCCTGGTCGACGAGTGCCTCTTCGACACCATCTACCATGAGCACTACTCCTACCTGTCGCTGATCACCGTCGAGCAGGTGCTTGCCGCCAACGGCCTGACCGTGTTCGACGTGGCCGAGATCCCCACCCACGGTGGCAGCCTGCGAGTGTTCGCCCAGCGCTCCGACACCGGCGAGCGTCCGCGTTCGGCCGCAGTCGACGAGCTGCTGACCCGGGAGACCGAGGCGGGTGTTGACACCGCCGAGTACTACCGGGGTTTCCAACCCCGGGTCGACGCCATCCGCCAGGGACTGCTCGACTTCCTGGCCAAGGCCGAAGCCGATGACAAATCGGTCGCCGCCTACGGGGCTGCGGCCAAAGGCAACACCCTGCTGAACTACAGCGGCGTCGGCGCCGACCAGATCGATTTCGTGGTCGACGCCAACCCACACAAACAGGGCCGGTTCCTCCCCGGCAGCCATGTTCCGATCGTCGACGAGGACCATCTGAAGGCGGCCAAACCCGACTACGTGCTGGTGCTGCCGTGGAACCTGCTCGACGAGATCTCCCGTCAACTCCATTACATCGGCGACTGGGGCGGCCGACTGCTGCGTGCCGTTCCCACCGTCACGATCGTCGACCCACCAGGCTAGAACACAACGATGAGCGACCATCCCCAACCATTGGGCGGAAACGAGATGCCCCGCTTCGGTGGCATCGCCACGTTCATGCGCCTGCCCGGATCATCGAATCCCGCCGAGCTCGATGTCGCCGTCGTCGGCGTACCGTTCGACATCGGCACCTCGAATCGACCCGGCGCCCGGTTCGGCCCCCGGGGTATCCGCTCGGAGTCCGTACTGCTGCGGCCCTACAACATGGCCACCAGGGCCGCTCCGTTCGACAGCCTCCGGATCGACGACTGCGGCGACGTGGCCACCAACCCCTACAACCTCGCCGATTCCGTGACCCGGATCGAGAACCACTACCGAGGTCTCCTCGAACACGGCGTCCGCACCGCCACGATGGGGGGCGACCACACGATCGTCCTTCCCGTCCTGCGGGCGATGGCCGCCGAACACGGACCGGTCGGCCTGGTCCACGTCGATGCCCACACCGACATCAACGACACCATGTTCGGCGAGAAGATCGCTCACGGCACCCCGTTCCGGCGGGCCGTCGAAGAGGGACTGCTCGACGGCGACCGGGTCGTGCAGATCGGGGTGCGGGGCACCGGCTATGCGGCCGACGACTTCGACTGGTCCCGGGAGCAGGGTTTCCGGGTGGTCCAGGTCGAGGAGTGCTGGCACCGGTCGCTCGAACCGCTGATGGCCGAGGTTCGAAGCCAGGTCGGCGGTACCGACGGCGACGCACCCGTCTACCTCAGCTTCGACATCGACGGCATCGATCCGTCCTTCGCGCCCGGAACGGGAACACCGGAGATCGGGGGTCTGACCACGGTGCAGGCACTCGAGATCATCCGGGGCTGCCGGGGTCTCGACGTCGTGGGTTGCGACCTGGTCGAGGTGGCACCGGCCTACGATCTGTCCGGAAGTACCTCACTCCTTGCGGCCAATCTCCTCTACGAGATGTTGTGCGTACTGCCCGGCGTCGAGTACCGCGCCTGACCCGGCCGTTCGGCGCCACCCCCCGTAACCGAAAAGTAAAAATCGACGGATCCTCTGGGTGAGCGGCGATTCGGGGGCTGATCCGACAAGCAGGTCGGACCCATCCACCCACCGCGCGACCGTGGGCCATATTTTGTCGATCGTAGACATCCGATCTTTGGCCTACGTGAGCGCTCTGGGCGGGGCGTGCTCGACCGCCGTGGAGGCTCCATGACGACCGAGGTTGTAACTCTCAGTGAATTGTCCGGGCGGGTCGGCGTTGACGTTGACCTGCTCAAGCGCATGATCCGCACCGGCGCCCTGCCCGAGGCGGCCAAGGTGGCGGCACCGGACGGCCCGACCTGGGTCGTACCGGCGGGCATGGTCGATCAGCTGGTGAACCGCCACGGATGGACGGTGACCTCGGTCGATCTCACCAAGGATGGTCCGTCCGTCACGGTGACCGAGGTCGAACCGGCCGCCGAGCTCGTGATCGAGCCCGCCGACGCCGGGACGGCATCCGACGACAGGTCGAACATCGACACGCCAGGCAACGAGACGTCGAGCGACGGGCGGGAACTGGTGCATCGCCCCGAGCCCGGCCACGATGTGACCGCCCGAGTCTACGAGCAGTCCACCGAGGAGATCACGGTGGCCGAGATCGTCGACGGTGCCCTCCTCAACCGGCTCCTCGGCGCGCACGAGGAACGGGCCGAAGCCGAAGCCCGGGCCCGCGAATCGCAACGGGCCATGGCGGCCATGGCCGCCGGCCAGCAGCGAATGGTGAGGGAGCTGGCCGAGGAGCGATACGAACGCCAACAGACGGTCGACCGTCTCCGGGATGAGCGGTCGGCCAGGATGGTCACCGATGCCAAGATGGCCGAGCTGCGGGCCCGGATCGAGCGGGAGCAGACATTGGCCGAGGACGAACGCCGGGCCCGACTCGCCGCCACTCGACGATCGATAGAGGCCGAACGTGAGGCGGCCGCCGCATTGGCATCGATGGGTTGGTTGGCCCGCCGTCGCTTCGAGAAGAAGAAGTTCGGTCAGACACCCGGCCGTACCTGACAGCGAAAACCTCGAACACCGGTCGGCCGACGCTCTCGTTCGGCGCTCATCAGTCGTCGTCGCCGCCTACCCGGAAGTACAGCGGAGTGCTCTCGGCGGTGCGTTCGCCAGAACGGTCGACCGCTGTGACCGTCCAGCGGACCGTGCGGCCCCTGAACTCCCTGGTCCTCACGGTCCAGCTGGAGCGGGACCGCCAACCACTTCGGTCGACCTGCCGCCAATCCCCGTCGTCATCGCGCACGGAAACCACGAATCGGTAGCGAAGGCCGTTGTCCGAACCCTCCGCTTCGAGGGTCACCCGGCCACCACTCACGACGGCGGGACTCGACTCATCGGCCGTTCCCGGACCGAGGGCACGGACCTTGATCTCGTCGGGGACGACGGTGGTGGCGGAGCTGTCGGTCGTCGTTGACGACGGTTCGGTCGACGACGGCACCTCGGTCGACGGCGTGGTGACCGTCGTCGCCGTCGTCGGTGGTGTCGTTGTCGTCGGCACCCAGTCGACGTTGGATTCGGTCAGTGAACGATCGGGCTCCACGATCTGCCCGGTGAAGAACCCGGATCCTTCGGCCGGCCCGAGCCCTCCGGTGGATCGTCCGGACGACCCGTCGGGTTCGCCGGTCGCGGCGAGAGGGTCCGGGTCGATCTCGGCTTGCGCTGCGCCCGCGGCTACGGCATCGGTGGCCGGAGCAGCACCCGACGTGGATTCGACGGCCGCCGGCGCCGCAGCCGAGTCGGCGTCACCACTCAGCGACTGGCCGTTGCGGGAGATGAACGCGGCGAAGACGGCGGCGAGAACGGCGGCGACACCGAGCGCAACGATCGGCCACCGGCCCGCATCGACGACGGCCGCCCGCCAGTCGTGACCCGGGGGCTCGGCCGGCACGGTCCGAGGATTCGGCTGCTGGAACGGAACGTCGTTGGTCTCGAGATTGATCGAGATGGTGCCGGCTGGATCGCGGGTACTCCGGCGACCGTCTTCGGCAAGAACCGACGCACGGGCTCGGGGCTGCGTGGGAACCTCACCGGTGATGGCATCGAGACCGGCGAGGCCATCGAGCCCGTCACGGCCATGAGCCAGCTGATCGGAACCCACGTTTCCCATCTCCACGATAGACCAGCCTACATTCATGTCGGTCCAGCAACATCGTCGGTTGTGGATGGCGTCAGGTGAACCGAGCGAATCGGGACCGTCGGTGCTCGTGTCGGAGCCAGTCCTCGGCGGCCCGGCTGCGACGGTTGAGCTGGACGATCGACGCCTCCGACACCTTGCCGATACCGGCACGCCGGTTGAGTTCGGCGTTGACCTGGGCGTGGGGGCGACCGGTCAGGTCGACGAGCTCCTTCGTCAGGTCGTTGTTCATCCGCCGCAGTCTGTCGCGTTCGTTTCGGTCGAATCGGCCGAACCCGATCGACGACGTCGCCGTGGCGACGGCCGGTGGTGGAAGCCGCCCGAGATCGAGCGTCAGTGCCTCGGGGCCGAGATGCTCGTCGACGCCGTCGGTCCCGTGCTCGTCATCGAGGCCCGGCTCGTCGTGGACGCTCAGGACGTCCGGTTCGGCGTCGGCGTCGGTGGCGGTGGCGGAAAGAACCGAGAACAGCGACATCTGGTCGGTGTCGGCGTCGCGGGTTCTGTCATCGTCCGATTCCCTGGTGTTCTTCGTGAGGCTGTGGCGACGGGAGTCGGCGATGGTGAAACCGTAGTGGCGAAGACGGACGTCGTCCGGGATGAACATGTAGGCCCGCTGGCGGCCCCGACCGGCGATGTGGCGAACGATCCGACCGACGGCCTGGCGGAAGAACAGTTCGGTGGTGGTGGTCGTGGCGTAGACGGCGACCCGGAGCCGGGGGATATCGACACCCTCCGACACCATGCGCACGGCGACGATCCACGGATCGGTGCTCTCGGCGAATCGGGAGATGCGAGCCGAGGCGTCGGAATCCTCGCTGGTGGCGACAACCGGCTTCTGGCCGTAACGGCGACGCAGGAGATCGGCGATGCCCCGGGCGTGATCCTGGTCGGTTGCGATGACCAGTCCGCCGGCCTCGGGGTGGCCGGCCCGTATCCTCATGAGCTGCTCGTTGGCATGCCCGACCACGGTCGGCAGCCACTCCCCTTCCAGGCTCAGCGCGGCCCGGAGCCGCTGGTTGGCGTGGTTTCGGGCCAGGGCGTCGTCGAACGAGGCGGCCAGAACCGAGCCGTCCGGGGCGGTCCACTCCATGAAGCCGCCGAATCGCGGAAAGTACACCGGTCGCACGACCCGACCGTCTCCCAGGGCGTCGCCGTAGCCGTACTCGATATCGGGCACGACGACGTCGTCGTCATAGCGGACGAAGGGAATGGTGTTGGTGTCGGATCGGAACGGAGTTCCCGACAGGGCCAGACGACGAGCGGCACCATCGAAGGCCAAGCGGACGCCGTCGCCCCAGGTTCGATCCTCACCGGCGTGGTGGATCTCGTCGAGCACGACAAAGCCGCCCTGGGACAGGGCGAAGAAGGGTTCCGGACTACTGCCGACCTGCTGGTAGGTGGTGACGACACCGTGGGCGTCGGCCGGTATCAGATCACCGGGCTGCCAGTCGGTGAAGAGATGGAGACCGAACCGCTGGGCGGCGTCGGCCCACTGCTCCTTGAGGTGGCGGGTGGGGGCCACGACGACCAGCCGGCCCGGAAGGTTGGCCATCGCCATCCGTGCCGCCGTCAGGGCAAACGTCGTCTTCCCCGCACCCGGTGTGGCCACGGCCAGGAAATCCGGTTGCCCCGAGGAAAGGAACGCATCAAGCGCCCTTCGTTGCCACACCCGTAGACGCAGTGTCGATGCCGCTGTCGAGGAACTCATCGGTCGGACAGTCTGCCAGCATCGGTCGACGATGCCACCCCACCTCCTCGGGCGCGAAGAATGTCGCAGCAGCCGCGGTCTTCGGTTCGGTCAGCCCCGGCGGATCAGCCGTCTCGAGGCGGGCCGTTCGGGTCGAACGGCGCCGGGTAGCACTGGTCGGGGATCGACAACTCGAACTGCTCGCAGTAGGCCGTTGCCGCCGCATGATCGCCGAATCCGGCCACATAGATGTTCCAGAAGCCGGGCAGGAGGCTCGGATACGGGTCGGAAGGCGAGAGCATCAGATTCTCGTGTCCGGCCGCACGGAACTCGTCGAACTGCTTCAGCGCCTCGGCCCATCCCTGATCGGCGATGCTCACCGACGACAGGTTGGCCCGATGGGTCGCCGTCAGTCCGGGTGCGAGCACGTAGACCTCGACCGGGTTGGTGTTGGCCGTCTGACCACCCGATGTAACGGTCACCGAGATGGTGTGTCTGCCCTCCGGGAGGATGAGCACCGGCAGATAGTCGAGCGCCGGTTCCTGCGGGATGTCATCGACGACGACGAGATAGTCCGAGCCGTTGGGGACACCCTCGATCGACATCTCGTACTGGGTCTCCACCTCGAGCGGTCCATCGGCTGCACCCTCGAGGGTCAGAACCGGCGAATCCGAGAGCACGGTGGGAGCCGCCGGATCCGCCGATCCGGTCGACCCAGCATCGGTGGCGGCGTCGCCCTCCAGATCCTCCTCGACCAGATCCGCAGCCAAGTCGTCCGAATCGGCGGCAAAGGTGGCCGAGTCGTCGTTGTTGCGGACGAACACCCAGTAGCCGGCCGCCAGGGCGAGCACACCGAGCAGTGCCGCGACCGGGATCATCCATCGACTTCGGTCCTGCTGGACGGGCGGCGGTGCCAGCTCCAGCTGGGGGCGGCCGGCCTGACGAGGTCCCTGACCGCCCGGCGGAACGGGGCGGGGGCCACCCATCGGAACGGCCTGTCGCCGATCGGTGCCGCTGAAACGGTCGTCGAAGGCGCTCGTGTTCTCCTCGTAGACGGTCGTGTAGTCGCCGTAGTTGCCTCCGGGAGGCGGTCCGCTTCCCATCCCGGGCCGGTACCGTTCCTGGTTACCTCGGCTCGGAGGGGCGCCCGGTCCCGGTCCTTGCACCGCGCTGAGGGGATGAGGTGGTGTTCCCTGCTTGGGGGCCGACGCCGTTGGCTGGAATCCGCCGACGCCGGGCCCGTCGTGACGAACGGGCTGCCCGGAGGTGCGATCCACAGCCGCGGCCGACGAGCTGATCGTCAGGTTCTCGTCGTCGGGCACCGAGGCGAAGACGCCGGCATCGGCCGGTCGGGGGGCCTGGGACGATCCCACGGCGTCGCCCGTCTGGGCCAGCGGGGGAAGGTCGAGCCGACGGAGCGGCCGGGCCGAGGTGTCCACCGCGTCCTCCCCCAAGTCGAGGCTCGAGAAGTCACTCGTCGACCACTCGGGGTCCGCTTCACCAGGCGATGGCGGCGGTCCGCTCAACGCCCCACCACGAGCGTCGTTCGCCGGTCCATTTTCGTTTCCCGTCTCGGCCACAGCCGAATCTCCTATCTAAGCCTTGTTCACCGCGATCGTCGTGGGTCCCACGACACCATCACACACACGGGCAGGGCGCACAACCCGACTCTCGTCTCGCCGCACCTTCAACGGCCGCCGACACGACCCCCAACGTTGCCCATAGGGCAGCTGTATCACCAACAACCGCCGTTGTGCACGAGCCCATCGGACAACCCCCCGTGAGCAGATGTTTCAGTCTTGTCGGATACACAGGCGGACCGCCTTTCACCAACGCCGCAGCCGCGCCCACCAATACTACCGACACCAGGGCCGTCTACGCCCGCGCGACGGCCGCATCACACCGCGGCGACGGTCCACGACCTCGACGTTTGGGGTGCCCGCCGTCCGGTGTTCTACGCTCGTCGCCATGACCGAAGCCGAGGCAGCGCTCGCCTCATCGCACGAAGACGGCGTCACCCGGGCCGACGGGACCCCCGATCCGGCTCATCGCGTTGCCATCAGCTACATCGATCGATCCCGGCGTTACTACGCCGCCAAAGGCTACGCCAGGCCCTACCGCTGGGTGACGAACGACTCGGCACCGTTTCAGAAACCTCGTCGGCCGTTGGCAGCCAGCCGGCTGGCGGTGGTGACGACCACGTTTCCGGTCGAGTTCCACGACGGCTCGAGGCCGCCCAAGTCGGTTCGGGCCTTCGCCGCCCACCCCCCACCCGAGCAGATGTACACCGACGATCTCTTCTGGCACAAGGCCGCAACAACCACCAACGACGTCGAGTCGTTTCTCCCGCTGCGGACTCTGGCCGGGTTCGTCGCCGATGGCCGTCTCGGGTCGCTCAACGACCGGTTCTTCTCCGTTCCGACCACCTACAGTCAGCGATCCACGCAAGCCGATGCCGAGACCATCGCCGCATGGTGCGACGAGGACGACGTCGATCTGGTCATCCTGATTCCCCTGTGACCGGTCTGCCACCAAACCGTGAGTTTGGTCGCACGCCACCTCGAGCAGGCCGGATTCCCGTCGGTGGTCGTCGGCAGTGCCCGTGACATCGTCGAACAGGCCGCGGTCGCCCGGTTCGTGTTCACCGATCTGCCTCTGGGCAACCCGTGCGGACCGCCGGGCGACCCGGAGGCACAGCGACTGGTCGTCGACACGGCCCTCAACCTGTTCGAGTCGGCGTTCCTGCCCCGAACGACCGTCCAGGCGCCGGTGAAATGGCCGGACAACGACTGGCGGGCTTCCTACATGGCGATCGGTAGCCCGGACGGCCGCGGCGGCCGAGTTCGGGATCGAGAATCAAAAACGGGCGAACAGCGAGATCGTCTCGATGTGTGAGGTGTGCCCGAACAGGTCGAGCACGGTGACCGACTCCAGTCCGAAGCCCCTGTCGCCCAGCAGCATCGTGTCGCGGGCCAGTGATGCCGGATCGCAGCTGACCAGCGCGATGGCGGCCGCGCCGGTGGCCACCAGGCGGTCACAGGCAGCCGCCTTGAGACCGGTTCGAGCGGGATCGGCGACGACGACCCCCACCGGCTCGGGTTCCCAGCGTTCGACCGTTGACTCCACCACCCGCCCGTGCGGACGAAGATTCCAGCGGGCGTCGGCGGCGGCCGACGGGTTCGACTCGACGCCGATCACCGGCCGGCCGACGGCGGCCAGGGCGCCGAAGAGCCCCACACCGCAGTAGGCGTCGAGCATCGGGCCCTCGAAGGGAGCCAGCAGATCACCGACGACGCGGGCCATGGCCAGCGCCCCGTCCGGCCGACACTGGAAGAAGGAGTCGGCCGAGATCTGGAGACGCAGCCCACCGAGTTCCTCGTGGATGTGGGGTCGGCGGCCGGCGGTCAGCTCGTTGCGTCCGACCACCACGACATCATCGGGCACGACGACCCCCTCGGCCGCCGGGTCGATCACGACCATCCGTTCACCGCTGTTGGCCCCAACCCGGATCACGACCTCGGTGGCCGACGGACCGAAGCGGCCGTCGATCAGCAGCTCGGAGACCCGGGGATGGGCGATGACGCACTCGTCGACGACCAGCGGCTCATGCGAGCGCCGTCTCCGGTAGCCGGCCCGCCCTCCCGACACGACGGCCCGCACGGTGGTGCGGTAGCCGTCAGCGGGCAGTTCGGGCCCGGACCGGACCGGTGGCAGCGGGTCGAGGCGGGCCAGGCGCCTCAGGCAGTCCTCGACGATCTCGACCCTCAGCGCCCGTTGACGTTCAACGGCGATGTACTGCCAGTCGCAACCGCCGCAGGCGCCTCCCCAGGCGCCGTCCGGTCGTGCGTGGCGGCACGGTGGGTCCACCCGGTCGGGTGACGCCCGAAGGATCTCGACGGGGCGGGCTTCGACCCGGGAGCGATGAACCGTCGTGGCCTCTGCGGTCAGCTCCTCGCCGGGGACCGCACCGTGGGCGAAGACCACCCGCCCGTCCGGACCGGAACCGAGTGCGGCTCCGCCGGTCGCCACCCGGTCCACGACCAGGGTGAACGGTGCGTCATAGGGCGCGGCGAACCCGGCGGCGCCGTCGGCGTGATCGGGCGACGCCATCGGAGACGTTCGACGGTCCGGCGGGACGGTCAGCCGTCGCCGCCGGCGAGCTCGCCGGACCGGGTGATCACGTGGTCGAGGAGACCGTAGTCTTTCGCCTCGTTGGCCGTGAACCACTTGTCACGGTCGGAGTCCTCGATGATCGTCTCGAGCTCCTGGCCCGAGTGATCGGCGATCAGCTGAGCCATCTCCTTCTTGATGTTGATCAGGTTCTCGGCCTGGATGGCGATGTCGGCCGCCTGACCCTGCACGCCGGCACTCGGCTGGTGCATCAGGATCCGGGCGTGGGGAAGTGCGTAGCGCTTGCCGGGGGCGCCGGCCGTGAGCAGGAACTGGCCCATCGAGGCGCCGAGACCGAGGCACACGGTGGCCACATCTGGTTTCACGAACTGCATGGTGTCGTAGATGGCCATGCCGGCGGTGACCGAGCCACCCGGGGAGTTGATGTAGACCCAGATGTCCTTGTCGTTGTCCTGGCCGGCCAGGTAGAGAATCTGGGCGGCGAGGGCGTTGGCGATGTTGTCATCGACCTGCTGCCCAAGGAAGACGATGCGTTGCTTGAGCAGCTGCTGGAAGATGTCAAAACCGAAGCTGGAGCTCGGCGTTTCGGCGGTTGGCAGCAGAACAGGACTTGTCATAATGGTCAGGCTACCGCCGATGCATCGGCTACGGTGGCACCCATCCACACACGTTCTGCGGACGTGGCGGAACTGGCAGACGCACCAGGTTTAGGTCCTGGCGCCCTCACGGGCTTGGGGGTTCGACTCCCCCCGTCCGCACCCGTCCAGACCGGCCTACCGGAGGCCCAGAATACGCTGCATGTCGACCAGCGCCCGTCCTCGATGGCTGATGGCCTGCTTGTCGGCCAGGCTCATCTCGCCGAAGGTGGCCCCGCTCCCTTCGTCGGGCTGGAAGATCGGGTCATACCCGAAGCCCCCCTCTCCTCGTGGTTCGTCGGTGATCGTGCCGTTGACGCGCCCCCAGCCGATCACCGGCACGCCTCGACGCAGCGGCTCGGGGAGTTCGGGCCACGACGGTGGTGAGGGCCCGAATCGAACGACGATGATCGTCTCGAAGTACGCCCTCCGGTCGGTGATGCCGTCGAGCTCGGACAGCATCTTCGCCCGGTTGGCCTCGCTGTCACCGTCGGGACCGGCATATCGAGCACTGTGGACACCAGGCCGGCCGCCGAGCGCGTTGACGAACAGCCCCGTGTCGTCGGCGAGCGCCATGGCCCCGGTGTGATCAGCCACCTCGGCCGCTTTCTTCATCGAGTTGGCGACCAGCGTGTCGCCGTCCTCGATCGTCTCGGCCAGATCAGCCGGGCGGGGTGCGACGGTGAAGTGGTCACCGAGCACGACGGTGAGTTCCCGGACCTTGCCCGGGTTCTGTGTGGCCAGGACCAGCAGAGGACGTTCGCTCACGGCGCAATCACGATGCGCTCGGTCCGCGTTCAGGATTCCCGGGGCCGAGGGGGCGGGGCCGTGGCTATCACGGCCTTCTGCTGCTCGACGATATCGGCGATGCCGGCCGCCGCCAGGTCGATGAGCGTGGTGAGCTGATCACGATCGAACACCCGACCCTCGGCAGTGCCCTGGACCTCGATGAATCCTCCGGATCCGCTCATCACCACGTTCATGTCGACCTCGGCGGTCGAGTCCTCGACGTAGGGGAGGTCGAGGCGACACTCGTCGTCGACGATGCCGACACTGACCGCAGCGCAGTGGTCGGTGAGTGGGTGAGCCGACAACCCACCGGCCGCCATCACGCGGGTCAGCGCATCGTGAAGGGCGACGAAGCCGCCGCAGATCGCGGCGGTCCTGGTGCCGCCATCGGCTTGCAGAACATCGCAGTCGACGGTGATCGACCGCTCTCCGAGCAATGTCAGGTCGCATACGGCACGGAGGCTTCGCCCGATCAGCCGCTGGATCTCCTGGTCACGACCGGAGACCCGACGACGGATCCGTTCCGGGCTCGACCCCGGCAGCATCGAATACTCGGCGGTGACCCAGCCCTTTCCGCTGTCACGGAGCCACCGGGGCACATCGGTTTCGATCGAGGCCGTGCACAACACCCGGGTCCGTCCGAATTCGACGAGCACCGAGCCGTCGGCCATGTCGGTGAAGTCGCGTTGGAATAGCACCGGTCGCAGCTCGTCGTTGGCTCTGCCGTCTGGTCTCATGATCTGGGTTCTCCCGTCGTCGTTGTGCCCGTTGGAGCATAGGCCGTGAGGGGTCGGGTCGTGGCCGGCTCGGCCTCTAAGGCTGGCCGGGCCGCCACAACGTGGCGTCAACCAGCTCGGGCCCGAGGAGCCGGCTGCCCAGTCGGGTGAACGACCGGACATCACCGGAGGAGACGAACTCGTGTCGCCCCTCCCGGGAGCCGTCCGGGTGGGCCAGCCCGTTGCGCTTGAGCATGTCGGCCAGCGCGAAGGCGGTCTCGTCGGCCGACGACACCAGCACCACCCCCCGACCGACCACATCGGCGATGACCCGAGCCAGGTACGGATAGTGCGTGCAGCCGAGCAGCAGCGCGTCGATGTTCGATTCCAGGAGGGGCGCCAGGAGGCGGCGGGCCAGCAGCGTCACCTCGGGCCCGCTGGTCACACCCCGCTCGACGAATTCGACGAAGCCCGGACAGGCCAGCGAAATCAGATCGACATCGGCGTCGAGCGCGGCGACAGCCTTGTCGTAGGCTCCGGACGACACGGTGCCAACGGTGCCGATGACGCCCATGCGACCGGATTCGGATGCCTCGACGAGCGCACGCACCCCGGGGTCGATCACCCCGATCACAGGGATCGGCAGCGTGTCCTGCAGCAGGGCGAGGGCGGCGGCGGTGGCGGTGTTGCAGGCCACCACCAGCAGCTTGACGTCGTAGGTCGACACCAGGTGCTCGGCGATCTCGACCGAGTAGGCCCGAACCTCGTTGAGCGAGCGCGATCCGTAGGGATACCGGGCGGTGTCGCCGAGGTAGACGAGATCCTCGCTGGGAAGCAGGTCGATGATCGCCCGGGCGACCGTGAGGCCGCCGAATCCGCTGTCGAACATGCCGATCGGCCGGGCCGTGTCGATCAAAGCGGGGTCGGGTCGTGGATGGGAAGGCAGGGAGCAGGGTTCGATCGTCATCGGGGGGTCTGGATCGGTCGAAACCGGGATAGGTGTCGACACAGCAGTCGCAGCCGGGCAGTTTTACCCGGCACCAGGGGCCACCCCTAGGCTAGAAGTCCAACCGGCGTAAGGAGACGATCCCGAACGCTGGATCAACGGCAAGCTCTGTCGTAGCCTGGCGTTCAGGTTTCGGGTGGTGACCACGCAGAGCGGCCGGGCTACGAGCTCGGCCGCTCGTCGCGACTAGCGGGCGACGGTCGGGACCCGGGACAGTGACGGTCGCCATTCCGCTCCGACCAACGAGATGTGATTCACGGTGCAGTGCCGTTCCAGGAAGCCGGCCTCGCAGTAGCAGAGGTAGAAGCGCCACAGGCGGTGAAAGCGCTCATCGAGACCGAGTCCGTCCAGATCGGCCTGGTGTTCCTCGAAACGCTCACGCCAGCGCCGCAAGGTCTCTGCGTAGTGGGCGGAGAAGTCGTTGAGCGCGACAAGCTGCAGTCGGGTGGCCGATGACACGGCGTCGAGTACGGCACCGATCGACGGCAGGTAACCGCCGGGAAAGACGAAACGGGCGATGAAGTCCTCGGTGTTCTTGGTCCGCTGGTAGCGACGGTCCGGGACGCAGATGGCCTGGAGAACGGCCACACCGTCGGGTTTGAGGCAGGCCTCGATGGTGCTGAAGAATCGCCGGTAGTCACGCCAGTCGACCGCCTCGATCATCTCGACCGACACCACCCGGTCGTAGGAGCCGCTCAGATCACGCCAGTCGCTGTCGATCACCGTGACGCGATCGGTCAATCCGGCATCGGCGATCCGTTTGCGGGCCAGCCGCAGCTGCTCGTCGGAGATCGTGGTGGTCGTGACCCGGCAGCCGGTCCGCTCCGCGGCCCGGATCGCCATGCCACCCCAGCCGGTACCGATCTCGAGCAAATGGTGATCCTCGTTCAGCCCGAGCGCGTCGATCACCATGTCGTACTTGTGCAGGCTGGCCTCCTCGAGCGTCGCATCGGGCCGGGGGAACACGGCCGACGAGTACGTCATCGTCTCGTCGAGGAACAGGGCGAAGAAATGATTGCCGAGGTCGTAGTGAGCCGAGATCTGTTCCTTGTTACCCTGCCGCCCCGATCGAGGGAGCACACGACGGATTCGATCCGACACGGGGGCGACGACGCGACTGATCCGATTGCGGATCTCGTCGACCGGACGAATGTTGGCGATGACGAGGCGAATGACGGCCACGGGGTCCGGACTCGTCCACCATCCCTCGATGTAGCCGCGGCCGAATCCGATCGAGCCCTCGGCCAAAACCGCCGTCCAGGCCCGGTGATCGTGGATCTCCATCGTGGCCTCGTAGGGGTCGGTCGCGTTCGCCCCCGTCGCGGTTACAGCCGACGCGCCGTGGTGGGTGGTGGTACCGGTCGTATGGTCGACGACCGTCAGCCGTCCGATCGATATCCGATCGAGCATTCGCTCGACGACCCGTGCGGCCAGGCCCGCCCGCATCGCCGCGAGTGACCACGAGGTTCGGTCCGATCGGGCCATGAGGGCTTCCGTGCTGATCCGGTAGGGCGTGTGTTCGGTGTCAAGTAGATCCACGGCTCTTGCTCCTTTTCGGGTGGGGGACGAAGGGGACGCCTTTGGCCAGCAGCCGAGCGGCCTGATAGTGGATCCCCACGCTGGTTCGGTGGGTGGGGAACGCATCCCGACGCAGGGTGCCGACCAGGCCTTCGCCGGTCGCCGGTTGTCGGACCATCTTCATGCCGGTTTCGAGGACGGTGTCACCCGCCTCGTCTGATACGGAAATGGCGATGTCCAGTCTTGGCCCCGCACCGTCCGACGCCGGCGGGCGTTCCGAGATCTGCAGGTGATAGGTCATAGCCGAAGGCAGGAAGGGTGAAACGTGGAGATCTTTGGAAAAGGTCGCCTCGACGACCGTTGTCTCCGGTGCATCGATCGTGTCGCCGCTCTCCAAGGTCACCACGTAGTGATGCCGCTCCTTCCACGGGGTGTTGGTGACTTCCAGAACGGCACCGGTGGGACGGTCGTCGGAGCCGGGCGGCCACACCAGATACAGCGAGATCGGATTGAACAGCCAACCCCAGCGCCGCGGCTGGGTCAGGAACCGGACCTCCCCGACGGCGAAATCCGGCTCGACCAGACGCAACAGGCCCTCGATCCACGTTGCGACCGGCTCGTCGCCGGGCCAGCCGTAGTCGTCGGCGACGATTCGTGCCGGTCGGAAGCGGCCCGTCGACCACGTCCAGTGCCGGTCGGTCAACGACTCGGGCCGATCCGGGTCGAACCACACGTAGACGACGTCGTGGGTGAAGGCATGGGCCGCGGGACTGAGCCGACGATGCGACACGGTTCCCCGACAGAGCGCAGGAGGACCCGGTTTCACGGGGACCCCCAACGGACGCCGAGACGCCGGCAGACGTCGACAGCCGAACGCATGCCGTCTTCGTGAAACCCGTAGCCCATCCAGGCGCCGCATAGCCAGATCCCATCGGAGCCGTTACGAGCACGAATCCGCGCTTGAGCCTCGGTCGCCGCATGATCGAAGACGGGGTGCGAGTAGTCGATCTCTTGAATGATCTGATCGGTATTGATCTGGTCCGTATCGTTCAACGTAACCAGATATCGAACGTCGGTGGCCAGACGCATCAGCAGCGTGAGGTCGTAGGTGACCGTCGAAGCCGCCGCATCGGGCTCGATTCGGTAGTTCCATGCCGCCCACGAGCGGGACCGGGGCGCCAGGATACCGACATCGGTGTGGAGGGTCGCCCGGTTTGGTTGGTAGGGAATGGCGGTCAGCAGGCCGGCCAGCTCGGGAGCCCCATCGGCGACCAGCCTGAGGCTCTGATCGCTGTGGCAGGCCAGGATCACCTGATCGAACCATTCACAGCCGCTTGCGTCGACGACGGAGACGCCACCGTTCGACGGCGTCACGGCCAGCACCGGGCAGCCCAGGCGGACCGATCCATCGAACCGCTGCTCGATAGCCGAGACGTAGCGTCGGCTCCCGCCGGCCACCGTCCGCCATTGGGGCCGATCACCGATGCTCAGCAGGCCGTGGTTGTCGAGAAACCGGAGAAGGCTGATCGCCGGAAAATCCCGGAACCGGCTCGGTGGTGTCGACCAGACGGCGGCGCCCATCGGGACAAGGTGTCGATCGACGAAGTCGCGACGATACCGACCTCGATCCAGCAGATCACCGATGGTCAGACCGTTCCATCGGGTCTCGCCGTTGTCGACCTCCCCCAGCATCCGACGACCCGACCGATGAAAGCGAACGATGTCGGCCAGCATCATCCACATGGCCGGGTCGACCAGCCGACGCCGCTGAGCGAACAGAGTGTTGAGGTTGGTGGCCCGATAGTAGAAATCGGCATCGGGATCGCGGACGGCAAAGCTCATCTCGCTGTCGACGGTCTCGATCCCGAGCTCGGCGAACAGACGAACGAGGTTTGGGTAGTTGCGATCGTTGTGCACGATGAAGCCGGTGTCGATGCCCGTCGGGCCGAGTTGCGGATCATCGACGACAACGGTGTTGGAGTGACCGCCCAACCGATCCGTGGCCTCGTAGAGCACGACGTCGTGGTGCGGGCCGAGGATGTGGGCGCACGCCAATCCGGCGATTCCGGATCCGACGACGGCTATTCGCACCGGTTCACCGCACCACAAACACGCCCACGGAGCCTGGAGACAGAACGCTCCAGGGCAATGCGTCGCTCGGAACTGTCCATGACGGTGGGTATTACGCTGGATGGTACGGCGCGGATGCAGCAGCACGCACACACACGAACCCCGCTTCGGTGACCCGCCGATACTCCAAGCAGCACCAGCCAAGGCCACATAGCAGCAATAACCTTGTTCGACATTCATCGCAAATCATGGCGTTTTCGTTCGTCTTATTACGTTTTGCCGCGGTTCTTGGATAGGCGCTTATGAGGATCTACTATCGCTGCGTGGCTAGAGGCGAGATGCTCCCGATACAACATGCTGCTCGCGCTCTCGGGGTGCCGGATGATCAGGTTCGTCGGTTGGCGAAGCAGGGAACCATCCCCGGAGCGGTTGATCGAGACGGCGAGTGGCTGATACCGACCATGTCGCTGATGACCGTCGCCAAGCAACAGGGCTGGACGCTCGATCTTGCGGCGCTGCAGCATCAGCTCGACGAGCATGCGCTCAGCCGCTACTCGGGTGATGCGCTGGCGGCCCAGGCCGCCGTCTTGCTGGCCAAGACCCAGGCTACGGCGGCCCGGGTAGAGAGCCGGGATCTGCTCCGCCGCCTTCGTGAGGCGACGGCGACGGCCGAAGCCGATCGCGCGGCCCGGGCCGCTGCGGCCGAGTCGCTCGGCGACCTGCAACGGGAATTGGAGGAGGCTCGGCGGAACAAGGCCGTGGCGGAGGCCAGGGCGGTCGAGCTCACAACCCGGTTGTCGAGCGAGGATCAGCAGTTCCAGTTCATGGTCGACCGAATAAAGAGTCTCGAACAGGAACGCGATCGTCTGAACCAGAGCCTGGGGTGGCTCGGGCGCCTGCGGTACCGGCGTCTCGTCGAACGCGACCTGTCGAAACCTTCAACGCCGACCGAGCGATCGCCGGCCGAGCGATCGTTGTCGGATCGCACGTCCGTCGAGGCACCCAGCCGGCCGACCGGCGGGTCGAACACGGTCGACGCCACCGACGAGCGCCCAACAGCGGACCGGGCGCACACACCGACCCGAGTACCGATGATCCCGCCACTGGTTCCGATCGCCACAGCGTCGACGGTGACCGATCTGGCCGACACCGTCAGCCACCGACCCGATGTGCTCGACGATGCCCACGACCCGGATCGGCCTGCTCCCGCTGATCGTCTGAGGCAACGGTACACGCCGGTTCCCCGCTCCCCGGATGGCCGGTTCGATCGATCCGGGATGACCGCGGCCCGCTCGGCATCCCCGCTCCCGACGAGGTAGACGGCGAGCCGTGCCGCCCTGGTTGGTGCGGCCTAGCCTTGGGGTGATGGCCGTCAAGATGGTTGCGACCAACAAGCAGGCTCACCGCAACTACGAGATCTCCGAGACCATCGAAGCCGGTATCGCGCTTCGGGGTAGCGAGGTCAAGTCGCTCCGCGAGTCGAAGGTGCAGATCAGCGACGCCTATGCTCGATTCGAGGATGGCGAGCTGTGGCTGGTCGGGCTGCATATTGCGCCCTACACCCGATCCAGCTCGCATCTACGCTACGAACCGACCCGGAAACGTAAACTGCTGCTGCACCGGGCCGAGCTCGACCGGCTGTTCTCCAAGACCGAGCAGGATCATCTGGTTCTCGTCCCGATGGCACTGTATTTCAAGGACAATCGGGCCAAGCTTGAGATCGGTCTCGGCCGGGGCCGCAAGACAGTCGACAAACGGCAGTTGATCGCCAAACGTGACGCCGACCGGGAGGCCCGACGCGAGCTGGCGGAACGCACCCGGCGCCGCTGATCATGGCGCTACACTGGAAGGTCCCCCAACGGGGGTGCGTTGTGGCCGTTGGCCGGAACTCGAGGGCCGACAGCCCCGATACTGCTACTTGAAATCCGAGATGAGCCACAGAGCGGCCTTTGGCCGTGAATGACTCTTCTCTCACCTCGGGGCTGATCGGTTTCGACGTTGAGACGAGAAGTCGTGTGTGCGACCCGAGTTGCTCAGACTCGTTAAACGGGGCTCAACAGAAGCGCCAACAAGGCTGACTTCACTCTCGCCGCCTAATTTCTTAGGTAGCCAGAGGAACATCGCGAGCCGTGAGGCCACGCGGGGCCCGATCACTGCAGCCCGGCAACAGAAGCAGTGGTGGACGATGGGAGAGACCATTGACGGCAGGCAAAGACCGCTGACTCCTGGGAAAGACCAGGCGGACGAACCGCAAGGTTCACGTTGACCCGGCAACCAGGCAACCGCAAAGCCTGAATCGCGGGAATGGTCGTAGCGTGTGCGGTGACTCCTCAGCGGACGGGGGTTCGATTCCCCCCAGCTCCACAATTGTGATATCGCAAGACATCGGAAACCTTTGAACCCTCGGGTTCGGGGGTTTCGTTGTTTTTGGGGTTGGTGCCATCCACCAACGCAGCCGCCCTCTTCGTCAACGATCACGAATCGTGCGGTGGCCTCCGGTGCACGAGGATCGTGTCCATGTCTTCGAAATAGGTCATGCGTGGCCATCGTAGCGTTTTGACTTTGCTCGGTTCGATGAAAGGACCGACGACCGGGTCGGAACCGGCGCCGTGGCGCGTCCAGTGGTCACCCGGTACAGTCTGGATCGATATGGGGAGGACACGATGGCTCCGACCAATCCTGGCGGTTCTCGCCTTCCTGTTGACGACCGTGGCCACGCTGCTGTTCTTCGCCCAGGACCGCTTTCTCGACAGCGACGATTTCGGAGCCACTGCCGCCGCCAGCCTGTCCGACCCGGCGATCACAACTTTCTTGCCGGTGAGATCTCCGATGCGCTGATCGAAGAGGCCCCCAACCTGGCAACCGGCGGCTCGCTGCTCGAAAGCCTGACTTCGGGTGTGCTCGAATCGTTGGTCGCCAAGACCGCTGTGCAGGCGAGCGTGACCGAAGCCCACCGAACCGTCTTCGAGGAGGACGCCGACAGTTTCGTGATCGCGGTGTCCGACGTCGTTCTGATGCTCGACCAGACGTTGCAGGCACTCGTACCGGATATGGCCGACATGATGCCGTCCGACGTTGAGGAGGTTGTCGTCTCGATCTCCAGCGGTGAGATGTTCACCCAGCTGATCGACATGGCCCGGGCATTGCGAAGGCTCACCGGCGTGATTGCGATTCTTGCGTTCGTGGCTCTGCTGGCCTTGATTGTCACCGACCGCAACCCGTGGACCGGGATCAGTACCACAGGATTGACGCTCGGGTTGGTTGGCCTGTTCATCCTGGTGCTGCAGGTCGTCGGCGCCGTCATCGTCGGCTCGTTCGCCGCGGTCGGGCCCCAGCGTGACGCCGTCGTTGCCGCCTCGCAGCTCGTCGTTGGCGAACTGCAGACGTGGGGGTGGATGCTGATGACCGCGGGGGCCTTTCTCGCCGGATTGGCCTGGGCTGTGGTCAACGTCGGCCACGCTCGATCCGCGGTGGTCGAACAGTTTCAACGGCTGTCCAGTCGCCCTCAAACCACGGCCGGAACCTCCGCCCGTTTGGTGGCCGTCGGAGGCGCCGCCGTCTGGGCCGTCCTCGAGCCGCTGACCCTGGCCGCTGTCGCAATCAGGATTGTCGGCTTCATCGCCGCCGTTGCGGTTGTGGCCGAAATCGTCGAGGTGACCGGGCTCGGCAAGCGCATCTCCACTCTGATCCCCGAGGAGAGCGACGTGCGGTCGTGGCGATCCCTTGGCGGTCAAACCCTGCTCCCGGCGTCGATCATCGGTGGCCTCGCGGTCGCTGCCGTATTCACGCTGTCAGCCAATCCGGTGACGATCGGCGACTCCCGCGGTGACACGTGTAATGGGCACGCAAGCCTTTGTGCCCGGCGGTTCGACGAGGTGGGACATCCCATGGCTGCACCCGGCGTTCGAGTTCGTTCAGGAGACGCCGTTCAGCTTCAGTTCGGCGGCCGAATTCTCCTGCGAGAGGAACAGAGGACGGGACGACAGCCCGCTGTTCATGGTCAACCACTTCATAACTCCGGCACTCAACGCCAATCGGGTCGTCAACCTGACCGAGACGCTGTTGCCGCGACTGAGACAATGCGAGGGCGAACGGGGCGTGATGCCCACCGTAATCGCCGCCGATTTCGTCGCTTACGGTGACCTGATGGCCGTGGTCGACGAACTCAATGGTGTCACCGGAGACTGAGGCACCGACCGAAGTGCTCGGTGCGTTCGCTCGACTAGCTGACTAGAGTCAGGTATGTGACCGGCGCCGTCGACGTACTTCGTGGTTTCAACCGCCGCTTCACGCAACGAATCGGTGTCCTGGAGGACCGCTTCCTGGGCCTCGACCGACCGCTGGCGTCATCGCGACTCCTGTGGGAGATAGGGCTCGACGGGCGAGCCGTCGGCGACATCCGTCAGACGCTCGGGGTCGATTCGGCCTACCTGAGTCGGTTGCTGAGGCAGCTCGAATCCGAGGGCCTCGTTGTCACGGAACCGGTCCCCACCGACGGCCGGCGCCGACGGGCGACGCTCACCGAGTCGGGCCGCCGGGAATGGCAGGAACTCGACAGGCGGTCGCAGGTGCTCGCCGAGACGCTCATAGCCCCGCTCGGGGTCGGCCAGCGGCAGCGTCTGGCCGAGGCCCTGATCACAGCAGACCGGCTCCTGTCGGCCGCCGCGGTGACAATCGAACCGGTTGACCCTGCCGACTCAGCGGCCGTCGAGTCACTTCGTCGCTACTTCGGCGAACTCGACGAACGGTTCGAAACGGGATTCGACGAAGCCGACTCCGTCACCGCCGATGCCGATTTCTACCGACCTCCCCGTGGCGCCTTCCTGCTGGCACATCACGGTGACGACGCCGTTGCGTGCGGCGCTGTTCACCGACTTACGCCCGATATCGCAGAGATCAAGCGGATGTGGGTCAACCCCGACTGGAGAGGCATCGGGCTCGGGCGACGCATCCTCGAACGCCTCGAACAGGAAGGCCGATCACTCGGCTGCACCGTTGTGCGGCTCGACACCAACAGCGTGCTCACCGAGGCGATCGCAATGTACCGATCGGCGGGCTACGAGCCAATCGACCGCTACAACGACAATCCGTTTGCGAAGTGCTGGTTCGAGAAGAGATTCTGAGCCCTACGCTGAGTTCTTGATCAGCGGTTGATCATCATGTCGTCGACGTGGCGAGTTGGCCCAACGGGTTGTTGCCGACTTGGATTTTTAGCAGGATTGTCGGATGTCTCTGGCGAGCGCCGCTCCTTCGCCGCCGACGGATCGCCGTCGAGCGTACAGCGCCGGTGTCGTCGCGGGGATGATCACGCTGGCCGTCGGCTGGCTGGTACTGGCCCAGGCCGGTTTCCCCGGTGTGGCCGATGCCTCATCCGGCTTCGCCCTCGATACCGGCGACTGCGTTCGGCTCGCCGACGACGATCCGTCGGCACTTCAGGCCGTCGATTGTTCGCTTCCCCACGACGGTGAGGTTGTTGGGCTGGCCACCCACCCGGACAGCGGTCGTCCATTTCCCGGTGACGACGTGACGAGGGTCTGGTTCGAGCAGAGTTGCCAAGCCGTCACGACCGACTATCTCGGCGCCGACCACCTGACCACCACACTCGACGCCCCGATCGTGGTGCCCTCGGAGCGTGATTGGGACGACGGTGTTCACCACGCCACCTGCTACGTCACCGTCGGCGAAGGCTCTGATCCGCTGACCGGATCGGTGAAGGGCCGTGCCGACGACTTCGCTCGCGGTGACATCGTCGCCATCGATCGTCTCATGCCCGGCGACTGCTTCGATCCGGCCGGATCGAGCGACCCGTTCGGGCTCCGCAGTGGTGACGTGGTGGAGCTTGTCGATTGTTCGGGCTCGTTCGCCGGTCTCTTCTTCGGTCGAGGGAATCTCCCATACCCCGACGACGCGCCGATACCCTCCGACAACGAGTTGACCGATGAGAGCACCTCGACCTGTTCAGCCGCCTTCGAGTCGTTCTTCGGAGTCGAGTCCGCAGTTGGCTATACGTTCCGGTTCTGGCGACCGTCCCGATCGAGGTGGGAGGACGGCGACAGGGAGGTTCTGTGTGCGGTGCTCAGCGACCGGCCGATCGATGGCCCGTTCGTGCCGGCCGATTACCCCGAGCTGCACAAACTCGGCACCGGCCAGTGCTTCGGGCTCCTGCCGGAGCAGACGGCGGAGTCTCTCACGCTCGACGACCACGTCCGCCCGATCCGCTGCTCCCAGCCTCACCGAGGGCAGATGATCGGCGGCGGCACGTTCGATGCCGATCTACGTTTCCCCGGAGATGCACAGGCGAGAGCCTTGACGGAGCAGGAGTGCCGCAGCCTGTTCCTGGCGTTCATCGGCATCGAGCCTGGCGAGTCGGAGTTCGGTCGGTTCCCCTACTGGTATCCGAACGAGGACGCCTGGGCCGACGATGACACCCGATATGCGTGCGCCATCCTCGACGAGGATCTGACCGGGTCGCTTCAGGGAAGCCGACGCTAGACAGCGTCAGTGGAAGGTCGGCTGGTCCCAGTCGGGAAACACATCGGGCAGATCCTCGGACGGCTTCAGCGACCATTCGGGGGGCCGCTTCTCCAGGAAGCTGGTGACCCCCTCCCGAGCGTCGGCCATCCGGCCGAGGGCCTGGATGGCCCGGGAGTCGGCCCGATGGGCCTCCATCGGGTGCGCGAGCGTCAGGCCTCGCCACAACAACCTGCGGGTCAGCGCAACCGACACCGGGGCGGACCCGGCGAACTCGTCGGCCAGTTCCCGAGCTCGATCGAGAAGCTCGTCGGGAGCCACCAGCTCACCCAGCCCGCCCTCGGCCGCCTCGGCCGCCGGAAACACGCGGCCGGAGTAGCACCAGCGGGCCGCCTGTGACATCCCGACGAGTCGGGGTAGAAACCACGAAGAGCACGCCTCGGGGGTGATGCCACGGCGGGCGAAGACGAAGCCGATCTTGGCGCCGTCGGCCAGCAGCCGCACGTCCATGGGGAGCGTCATCGTGATCCCGATCCCGACCGCCGGGCCGTTGACGGCGGCAATCAGCGGCTTGGTGAGATCGAAGAACCGGAGCGTTACAATGCCGCCGCCGTCACGTCGGATGCCGTTGGCCCAGCGGTCGGCTCCGTCACCGTCGGACTTCGAACGGGCGTCGGCATCGAAGGTTTCGTCGCCCCTACCAAGGTCGGCGCCGGCGCAGAAGGCGCGCCCGGCCCCGGTGACCACAACAGCACGGATCTCGTCATCACCGTCGATCTCGTCGCAGGCCGCAACCAGCTCCTGCACCATCGTGTCGTTGAAGGCGTTCAGCCGCTCGGGTCGATCGAGCGTGAGGGTTGCGACGTGGCCGTCGCGGTCGAGTCGAATGGTTTCGTAGGACATGGGAGCCTCGTGGGTCGTCAAACGCCGGAGTACATGATCTGGACCAGTTCGTCGGATCTGCTGGTGATCGGTTCCCACCACGTCTTGTCGTAGCGGTAGTGATCCCACAGTGAGATCGCCTCGTCACCCTCCACCAACAGGTCGATCGCTTCGCCGCCGACAAATGCCGGGTGGGCATGCCCGCAGGCGTGCGCCAGCATGAGCAGTTCGTGACGAAGGCTCATCACGTAGTTGGCCGCCCGCACCGACTTGTCGTCCGGATCGAGACCACGGGTCAGCCACGGCGACTGCGTGGCGACGCCCGTCGGACAGTGGCCGGTGTGGCACCGCTGAGCCTGGATGCAACCGACGGCCATCATCGCCTCCCGGGCCACATTGATCATGTCGGCCCCCAGGGCCATGGCGAGCAGACCCTCTCCGGGAAAGCCGAGCCGGCCGGCCCCGATCCACACCACCTTGTCATGCATTCCCTGGCTGGCGAAGGTGCGGAACACCTCGGCCATGCCCATCCGGTAGGGCAGGGACACATGATCGGAGAACGCCAGCGGAGCGGCTCCCGTACCGCCCTCACCACCGTCGATGGCGATGAAGTCCGGGCCTCGCCCGGTCAGGGCCATGGCGTGGGCCAGCTCGCTCCAGAACTGACGATCGCCGACCGCCGACTTGATTCCGACCGGGAGTCCGGTGGCCTCGGCCAGGGTCTCGATGAAGTCGATCATGGTCGGCACGGAGTTGAAGGCCGAATGGCTCGACGGGCTTGCGACCGTGATCCCGACCGGGACGCCGCGGGCCTGTGCGATCTCCTCGGTCACTTTCGGGCCTGGTAGCCGCCCGCCGAGGCCGGGTTTTGCCCCCTGGCTGAGTTTGATCTCGATGCAGCGGATCGATGGCGTTGTTTCGACCAGCTCGACCGCCTTGTGGAGGTTGAACGTCCCGTCCGGGTTGCGGGCCCCGAAGTAGCCGGTGCCGAATTGCAGGATGAGATCACCACCGTGGCGATGATGACGGCTGACCCCACCCTCGCCAGTGTTGTGCATGCACCCGGCGATTTTCGCGCCCCGGTTGAGGGACTCGACGGCCACTCCCGACAAGGAACCGAAGCTCATGGCGGAGATGTTGACGACCGACTCGGGCCGGAACGCTTTGGGCCGGTTCCGCCACTCCCCCAACACCTTGGTGCAGGGCAGGTAGCTCTCGTCGGTCGGATCGACAGCGTCCGGTACGTCGAACGGGAACACCGAGTGGCGGATGATCGGATACTGGGGGGCGTCCATCTTCGAATCGGAACCGAAGCCGAAGTACTGGTTCTCCCGTTTGGCCGACGCGTACACCCAGCGCCGCTGGTCGCGGCTGAACGGCCGCTCCTCGTCGTTGTCGGTCACGATGTACTGGCGGAGCTCCGGTCCGATCTTCTCCAGCAGATAGCGCAGCCGACCGATCAGTGGATAGTTCCGGCGAACCGCGTGACGTGTCTGAAACAGGTCGATGATCGCCATCACGGCGACCACCACCACGAAGACGGCAACGACGACGAGCAGAGTCATGGCAAAACAATAGCCAGGTCATGCAGGCGCAAAACGATTGCGACCCAAGAAGGGGTCGCCGGATCAGGCGTCGAGATAGCGGGTGACGGCCACTCCGGCCCCGACGGCGCCGATCAGCGCCCCGACCATGAGCAGGGCACCGCCGATCGTGAGCACCTGGGCCGAGGGCACGGCGAAATCACGGAAAATATAGCTCTGGAGATCTTGGAAGAAGCTGGAGATCAGCTTGTTGACCGCGAACACGGTGAAGATGCTGAGCACTGCGCCCAACAGGCCCTGGAGCAGACCTTCGAGCATGAACGGGATCCGGATGAACCACTTGGTGGCACCGACGAGGCGCATCACCTCGATCTCCCGGCGCCGTGCGAAGACAGCGGTTCGAATCGAGTTGTACATCAGGAGGGCGGAGGCCCCGGCGGCGGCGCCGGCCGCGGCCAACATCACCGTTGAACTGCCTTCCGAGAACGTACTGATGGCTCGGATGTTGTCGCTGGCGAACTCGACGTCCTGTACGCCCGGGATGGTCTCGATCTCATCACCGATTCGGCGGATCAGGTCGACGTCGGTGTCGCTTGGCTGAACCTGGAACGACATCGGCAACTGATCCGGCTCCACGAGCTGCAGCAATTCGGGCTCATCGGCGAAGAAGTTCTGGAACTCCTGATAGGTGGCGTCGCGATCGATGAAGTAGCGATTGTCGACGTACGGGTTCGAGGCCAGGAAATCGTCGATGCTCTCGATCTGTTCCTGTTGTACGTTGACGTCAAGCCACACGATGAACTCCACCTCGTCCTTGAACGATGTGTTGATCCGCCCAACGCCCTGCTGGACGAGGAGGGCCACGCCCATCAGCGACAGGGAGACGGCAACGGTGAGGATGGTGGCCAGGCTCAGTGACGGGTTGCGGATGAGGTTCTGGCCGGTTTCTTTGAGGAGGTAGTCAGCGCGGATTGCCATGAGGGCTTTGTATTCCTTGTTTTGCGTAGCGGCTTCGTTGCTCGGTCTGGGCCTCGGAGGTTTCGACCGTCAGGGCCGAGAGTCAGGCGGCGGGCTCAGCCCGTCGCACGTCGTCGAATGGATGGCGTCTGGCCTATTCGTAGACGCCGCGGGCCTGATCGCGGACGATCGCCCCTTCTGACAACTCGATGACCCGCTTGCGCATGGTGTCAACGATGCCTCGATCGTGGCTGGCCATGACCACGGTGGTACCGGTCTTGTTGATGCGGTCCAGCAGGCGCATGATGCCGATCGAAGTTTGGGGATCAAGGTTTCCGGTCGGCTCGTCGGCCAACAGGATCAGTGGTCGGTTCACGAAGGCCCGGGCGATCGACACCCGCTGCTGCTCGCCACCGGAGAGCTGATTGGGATATTTCGCCATCTTGTCACCGAGACCGACAAGCTCACAGATGGCCGGAACCTGGGTGCGGATGACACTGCGGGGCCGCCCGATGACCTCCAGGGCGAAGGCCACGTTTTCGGCGACCGTCTTGGTCGGCAGGAGTTTGAAGTCCTGGAAGATACTTCCGATGTTTCGACGCAGCATCGGAACCTTCCAGCTGGACATCTGACCGATGTCCTTGCCGGCCACGAAAATTCGGCCGGTATCGGGCTCCTCTTCCTTGTTGAGGAGGCGGAGGAAGGTCGATTTCCCGGAACCCGACGGGCCGACGAGAAAGACGAACTCGCCCTTGGCGATGTCGGCGTAGGCGTCGCGCAGGGCGGCCTCGGTCTGTTGCGGATAGGACTTCGAGACACCTTCGAGTTTGATCATGACTATCGGTTCCCGCTTCGTGCTTTGAGGATTCGGGTGGGTGGCTGACCTTCAGACACCCGTCCGTCATACTAGTTGCTGGTTTGGCCGGCCCGGCGCCACCGGAGCCAGGCCTCCATGAACGGGCCGACGTCGCCGTTGAGCACCCCGTCCGGGTTGCCCGACGTCTCGCCACTGCGCTCGTCCTTCACCTGCTGGTACGGCTGCAGGACATAGCTGCGAATCTGGCTGCCCCACTCCACCTTCTTCGACTCACCGGCCTCGGAAGCGAGCTTCTCCTCCCGCTTCTGTCGCTCCAGGTCGACCAGCTTCATGGCCAGCATCTGCATGCAGCGGTCCTTGTTCTGGTGCTGAGAGCGTTCGTTCTGGCACGACACGACGGTGCCGGTCGGCAGGTGGGTGATCCGAACCGCGGAGTCGGTGGTGTTGACGTGCTGGCCGCCGGCGCCCGAGGACCGGTACACGTCGACCCGAAGATCCTTGTCATCGATACTCACCTGATCGGCCGCGTCCTCGATGTAGGGAACGACGGCGAACGAGGCGAACGCCGTGTGGCGGCGGGCCTGGGAGTCGAACGGCGAGATGCGGACGAGACGGTGAACGCCTCGCTCGGCCTGGAGCCAGCCGTAGGCGTAGCGGCCGGTGATCACGAACTCGGCCGACGTGATGCCGGCCTCCTGGCCCTGCTGCACGTCGGTGAGCTCGAACCCGAAGCCCTTGTTCTGAGCCCATTTGCGGTACATGGTGAGCAGCATCTCGGCCCAATCCTGGGAGTCGGTGCCGCCGGCGCCGGAGTGGATCTCACAGACGGCGTCACCTTCGTCGTACTGGCCGGTGAACAGGGCCCGTAGTTCGAGTTCGCCGAAGCGCGACCCGAGCTGTTCGATCAGCTCGACCGCCTCGTTCTCCAGCTCGGCGTCACCCTCCTCGCGGGATAGTTCGAACAATGTCTCGGCGTCATCGACCTGGCCCGACAACTGGTCGAACAGATCGAGGTCGTCCTTCACCGCGGTGAACTCGGTCTGGACGACGCGGGCCCGTTCGGCGTCGTCCCACAGGTCGGGCCGGCCCATCTCGGTCTCGAGTTGGGGCAGCCGGGCCCGGAGTTCGGCGACCCGGAGGTACTCCTCCGCCTCGTCGAGTTCGACCCGCAGCGCCTTGAGATCTTCGGTCAGATCGGCCATGGCGGACTAGCGCCTACCGTGGCACTGCTTGAACTTGCGTCCGCTGCCGCACGGACATGGTGCGTTACGGGGGGTCTTGTCCCATTCGTCCTTCACGAACGGTGTCGGCCCTCCACCATCGGCGGCTTCCGCCTCCTGCTGACTGTCGCTGGAGGACTCCACCACATCGGTTGTCGTGACCGCACCGAGCCCGGCCGCCGGAGCGGCCAATGCGGTCCGGGCGGCCGTTGCGCCGGCCGGGGCCGACCCGGCGGTCACCGGTGCGGCTTCGGGCTTGGTCGCCTGCTGCTCGACGACACCGGCACCGTTGGTATCCGGTCTCGGCTCGGGCGGGACGACCTCCACATGCATGAGGTAGCGGATGTAGTCGACGTTGAGCGAATGCATCATCTCCCGGAAGAGATCGAAACCCTCGCTCTGCCACTCGACCAGCGGGTCACGCTGACCCATGGCCCGCAGGTTGATGCCTTCGCGGAGATTCGCCATCTCGGTGAGATGATCACGCCAGCGCTGGTCGATCAGTTGCAGCATGATCTGACGCTCGACCTGCCGCATGACCGATTCACCGAGTTCGTCTTCCTTGCGCTCGTAGTAGGCGAGGCCGTCATCGATGATCATCTCGCGAATGTCGGCCAGCTTCCGAGCCTGCTCGAAGTCGGCGACGGTGAGTTCGGTGTCCCAGTAGGTCTTCAACTCGGTGAGCAGGCCGTCGAGATCCCAGGTGTCGTCGAGTTCGGCCTCACAGTGCGTGACCACGAGGGTGTCGGCGACGTCGTCGAGCGCCTCGATCGAATCCTCGCGAAGATCCCCCTGTTCGAGGATCTGCGTCCGGCGAGCGTAGATGACCTTGCGCTGCTGGTTGTACACCTCGTCGTATTTGAGAACGTTCTTGCGGATCTCGGCGTTGCGTTGCTCGACGGTGTTCTGTGCTCGCTCCACCGACTTGGTGACCATGTTCGATTCGATGGGTACATCTTCCGGTAGCGCCCGATCCATCACCCAGTTCATGGCCCCGGTTGCGAAGATACGCATCAGATCATCTTCGAGCGACAGATAGAACCGACTCTCCCCGGGATCGCCCTGTCGACCGGAACGGCCGCGAAGCTGATCGTCGATACGGCGAGCCTCGTGCCGTTCGGTGGCCAGCACATACAGGCCTCCGGCCTCCCGGACCTTGCGCCCGTCCTCCTCGCAGATCGGCGTCCAGTAGGCCAAGCGCTTCTCGAAATACTCCTGGCCCTCGTCCGACTCCAACTCGAGACCCTCGGCGAAGGTGTCGGCCTCGGCCAGCTTCTCGGGGTTGCCGCCCAGGACGATGTCGACGCCACGACCGGCCATGTTGGTCGCCACGGTGACCGAACCGGATTTGCCGGCCTGGGCGACGACGTCGGCCTCTCGGAAATGCTGCTTGGCGTTGAGCACCTCGTGCGGGATACCTCGCATGGTCATGAGATGACTGAGCTTCTCCGACTTCTCAACCGATGCCGTACCGACCAGCACCGGCTGGCCCCGGCTGATCCGCTCCTCGATGTCGTCGATTGCGGCACCGAATTTGCCGTCCTCGGTCTTGTAGATCAGGTCGGCCTTGTCGAGCCGGGCAATTGGCTCGTTGGTGGGAACGGCCACCACACTGAGCCCGTAGGTGGTCTCGAGTTCGGCCGCGTCGGCCTGGGCCGTTCCCGTCATGCCGGCCAGCTTGTCGTACATGCGGAAGTAGTTCTGCAGGGTGACCGTGGCCAGGGTCTGCTGCTCGTCCTTGATCTTGACGTTCTCCTTGGCCTCGACCGCCTGATGGAGCCCGTCGGACCAGCGGCGGCCTTCCAGAACCCGACCGGTGAACTCGTCGACGATCTTGACCTCGCCGTTGGCGACCAGGTAGTCCTTGTCGCGCTGGAACAGCTCCTTGGCTCGCAGCGCCGAGTTGAGCTGATGAACGAGATCGCCTTGGACTCCGGCGTAGAGGTTCTCGATCCCCAGCATCTCCTCGACCCGGCTGATGCCGTCTTCGAGAATCGCGACCTGTCGTTTCTCCTCGTCGACGTCGTAATCCTCGTCGCGGCGCAGTTTGCGGGCGATGTCGGCGAACCGGTAGTAAATATCGGCCGCACCCCGCACCTTGCCGCTGATGATCAGCGGTGTCCGGGCCTCGTCGATCAGGATCGAGTCGATCTCGTCGACTATCGCGTAGTTGTGGCCCCGCTGGGTGCGGGCGTCGAGACTGCGAGCCATGTTGTCGCGCAGATAGTCGAACCCGAACTCGTTGTTGGTGCCGTAGGTGATGTCGGCCGCGTACTGCTCGATCTTGTGGGCGGTGTCCTTGTTGCCGGGGACGACCACCCCTACCGACAGGCCGTGCCAGCGGTGGATCTCGCCCATCCACTCGGCGTCACGGGTGACGAGGTAGTCGTTGACCGACACGACGTGGACCCCTTTGCCCGAGAGGGCGTTGAGGTAGACCGGCAGGGTCGAGACCAGCGTCTTGCCCTCCCCGGTTTTCATTTCCGCCACCGAACCCCAGTGGAGCGCGGCCCCACCGACCAGCTGCACGTCGAAGTGTCGCTGGCCGATCGTGCGGATCGCCGTCTCCCGGATCACGGCGAAGGCCTCGATCATCAGGTCTTCGAGGGACTCGCCGTTGGCCACACGATTCTTGAACTCGGTGGTTTTGGCTCGCAGCCGATCGTCGGACAACGCCTGCATCTCGGGTTCGAGAGCGTTGACCGGAGCCACGATGCTTTGTGCGGCCTTGAGCCGTTTGCCGTCTCCGGCGCGCAGAATCTTGTCGAGTAGCTTCATGTTACTTATGAAGTCTACTGGGGCGAACCCGTACGACTGACGCGCCGGCCCGCAAGGTGCTGCTCAGGCCTACTCGACCTCGATCAAGCCGACGTTTCCGTCGTCCCGTCGGTAGACGACGGCGGCCCGTTCGGTTTCGGAGTTGGTGAACAGGTAGAAGTCGTGATTCAGGAGATCCATCTGTAGCGCCGCACCCTGGGGGTCGAGTGAGTTGATCTGGAACAGCTTCGATTTCACGATGTTGTACATCGGCTCGGCCGCATGCTCGTCGCTGACCAGCTTTTCCGGGACGAGATCGGGCGGAATGGCCGGTCGTTCCCGTCCGCGGTAGCGCTTGTGGACCTTGGTCTTCAGTTTGCGGAGCTGGCTTTCCAGCTTGTCCACCGCCAGGTCGACGGCCGTGAATCCGTCGGGAGCCGCCACCTTGCACCGGATGTGGTGCCCGTGGCCCTCCATGGTGACCTCGCAGTACTCCGTGTCCTTGCTTCGGGAGTTCTTCTCCTCCCAGAAGTGAACCTCGGCTCGATCCATGTCGAGGTACTTATCCAGACGCCCGATCTTTTCCTCGGCTTGTCGTTTCAGAGACTGGGACACGGCTGTTTTCCGACCACTGACCGAAACTTCCATACAAACCTCCATGGGATGCGATCGCTTGAGCATGCCGCTCGTTACCTGCTCACCATAGGCGGGAGACCTGGCGCAAGCCAGCGTTTCCCGCCAGTGCGTGATTTGACCCGTTTGACCCTGAGGATGCTACCGCCACCGCCATGATCGCCGTGGTTCCGGCCCCTCGAAGTGCGTCGGCGGCTGCTGCGAGCGATGCGCCGGTCGTGATCACGTCGTCGATGATGACGACGTGGGAGGGCGCGTGCCGAACCCGGCAACGAAGCTGAGGCCCGGCCAGGCGTTCGGCCCGATCCCGACCCTCCTGCGCCCCAGAACCGGTGCGCACCAAGAGTGGCCGCACCGGAAGGCCAAGCGCCCGGCCCACCGTTCGGGCCAGGAGGCGACCCTGGTCGTAACCACGGCGACGACGCCGGCCCCGACTCGCCGGCACCCAGACCACCGTCGGCCGCTGGCCGTTCCGGAAATCGGGGAACCGGGTGGCCTGGGCGAGCACCTGGGCGAGCTGTTCGCCGAAGCGGCGCAGCAGGTCCTGTCGGCCGCCGTTCTTCGCCGCCAGAACAAACCGTCGAATCACCTCGTCGTAGTTGTGAGCGGCGACGGCCAGGTCGATCCCGCTGATCGTGCGCAGGACGGGCGAGTCGAGTGGGTCGGGCAGGCAACCACACCCTCGCCGCCACGGCTCGGTTCGCCGACACCAGGGACACACCCGCATGAGCACCATGGGGCGACCCTACTCGGAGGCGGTGACAGTTTCGGCCCACCCTGATTCTGCGCGCCCACAACCCGGTTTCCCGGGTCAGGAGCGCACAGATCGTGGATCAATAGCGGTAGTGGTCGGGTTTGTACGGTCCGTCGACGGGGACGCCGATGTAGTCGGCCTGCTCCTGGGAGAGTTCGGTCAGGCGGACTCCGAGTGCATCGAGATGCAGGCGGGCCACTTTCTCGTCGAGGATCTTGGGCAGCGTGACGACGTCGATGCCGTAGGATTCGGCGTTGGCCTGCAGCTCGATCTGGGCCAGCACCTGATTGGTGAAGCTGGCCGACATCACGAAGCTGGGATGGCCCGTCGCATTCCCGAGGTTGAGCAGCCTCCCCTCGCTCAACACGATGATGCTCTTGCCGTCGGGCCACCGGAACTCGTCGACCTGGGGCTTGATCTGGATCCGCTGGATGTCGCTCGACCGGTACAGCCCGGCCATGTCGATCTCGTTGTCGAAGTGGCCGATGTTGCCGACGATGGCGCCCTGCTTCATGTGGCCCATCATCTCGGCCGACAGCAGGTCCTTGTTTCCGGTGGCCGTGATGAAGATGTCGGCCCTGTCGAGTACCCGTTCGATGGTGGTCACCTCGTAGCCGTCCATCGCGGCCTGCAGGGCGCAGATCGGATCGATCTCGGTGATCACCACACGGGCGCCCTGACCCCGTAATGACTCGGCGCAGCCCTTGCCGACGTCGCCGTAGCCCATGACCACGCACAGTTTGCCGCCGATCATCACGTCGGTGGCCCGGTTGAGGCCGTCGATGAGAGAATGACGGGTGCCGTACTTGTTGTCGAACTTCGACTTGGTGACGGCGTCGTTGACGTTGATCCCGGGGAACATCAGCGTCCCCGCTTCCTTCATCTCGTACAGCCGGTGGACGCCGGTGGTGGTCTCCTCGGAGACGCCCCGGATGTTGGCCCCCATTTTGGTGAAAAGGGTGGGGTCCTCGTCGTGCAGGCGCTTCAGCAACCGCAGTACCTCGGTCCACTCGTCGGAGTCGTCGTCGGTCGGCTCGGGAACCGCCCCGGCCTTCTCGTACTCGACCCCCTTGTGGACGAGCAGTGTTGCGTCACCGCCGTCATCGAGGATCAGGTTGGGGCCACCGATCGAATCGGGCCAGCGCAGCACCTGCTCGGTGCACCACCAGTACTCCTCGAGCGTCTCACCCTTCCAGGCGTAGACCGGCACGCCGGCGGGGTGCTCGGTGGTGCCGGTCGGTCCGACGACGACAGCGGCGGCTGCCTCGTCCTGGGTCGAGAAGATGTTGCAGCTGGCCCAGCGAACCTCGGCTCCGAGGGTGGTGAGGGTTTCGATGAGCACCGCCGTCTGCACGGTCATGTGGAGGCTGCCGGTGATGCGCGCCCCTCTGAGTGGTTGGGAATCGTAATACTCGGCCCGTAGCGCCATGAGCCCCGGCATCTCGTGTTCGGCCAACTCGATCTGTTTACGGCCCATGCCGGCCAGGTTGATGTCGGCGACCTTGTAGTCGCCGTCGGCCAGGGATCGAGGTCGCGGATCGGCAGAGGACATGTCAGCTCCTGACGGGGAGAGAGAGTGTGAATCCGGAGGGTGTGAACGCGGACTGCGTCGGACGTGAGCGGAAAAGGGGCGGCGTCATGCGTCGAACGTCGGCCGCAAGGCCCGCTCGGCGGAGAGAGCCATGAGACGTTCGTGTTCGGCGCCGTCCACCTGCTCCGATTCGTCGATCAGCATGATGGGAATGTCGTCCTCGATCCGGTAGCGGCGATGAAGGCGGGGGTTGTAGAGCCAACCCTCCTGCTCGAAGTACAACAGTGGGCCCTTGTCCTCAGGGCAAGCAAGGATGTCGAGTAGCTGCTGGGCAAGGGCCACGGGTGAACCTCCGAGAGAGATACTCCGGATCGGAATACCCGGACAAGGCTATCAGGCTGCGGAAAGACCGATCTCCAGGGCATCCCCTTCGAGCCGGAGAGTTTGCGAAACGCAAACTTGTGAAGGCGATCCTCCGGCTCGCCGACTCAATCCGGGCGGAAAACCGATCTCCAGGGCATCCCTTTCGAGCCCGAGAGTTTGCGAAACGCAAACTTGTGAAGGCGATCCTCCGGATCGCCGACTCTATCAGCCGACCGTCGCCCGCCAGATCCTCGTCCCGTCTCCTTCGAGCGCCAGCTCGTAGCGGCCCGTTGCGGCCGGGATGGCCACCGCCTGCCCGGGCGAGAGCCGAACCGTTGGACCATTGCCGGGGGCGATGGTCGAAGGAGCGGTTGACAGGGTGGCCGAACCCGACTCGACGAGCACGATCTCGGGGCCCTCGACCTCGCAGATCGACCGCTCGGCCCCCTCAGCGAACCCGTAGGCCGTGAGCGCGAACTCGGGGACCGGAGCGTCGAAGCGATGGGTCGGCCGGCTGATCGTCTGCACCTGCGGTCGGCAGGGCTCGAAGGACGCCACCGACAGGAGCTCGTCGACGTCGACGTGTTTGGTCGTCAGGCCGCCTCGGAGCACGTTGTCGCTGTTGGCCATCACCTCGATGCCGACACCGGAGAGGTAGGCGTGGAGAACACCGGCTTCGAGGAACAGGGCCTGACCGGGTTGCAGGGTGAGATGGTTCAACAGCAGTGCCACCACAACGCCGATGTCACCGGGATGCACGTCGTGGATCCGAACCGTCCACTCGAGATCGAGCCGGAAGTCGGCGATCGGGGCCAGCTCGTCGGGCGAGTCCAGCAGCCGCCGAGCTTCCGAAACCACCGCATCGACGAGTTCCATGGCCCGCTGCTGATCCAACTCGAGCATCCACGAGACCACCCCACCGAGAACCGATGGGCCGTCGCCGTCGCCGTCGCCGTCGAGTCGTGCTCGCACCGGGTCGAGCGCGGCAGGGGTGAATGTGGAGAACAGACGCCGCGTTTCGTGCAGAACCCGAAGCCCGCACTTGGCTTCGAACGGGCTCAGCGCACAGATCAGCTCGGGCTTGTGATTGGGGTCGTGATAGCTGCGTTTGAAGTCGTCTCGCTCGATACCGGCCAGGTTTTCCCGCTCGAAGCCGACCCGAGCCTGCTCGGCGGTCGGATGGGCCTGAATCGACAGCGGCCGGTCGGCGGCCAGGATCTTCAGGAGAAAGGGGAGTTCGCCGAATCGGTCGAGCACAGGCGAGCCGAGCCATCGCTCCGGTTCGGCGGCGATAACAGAGTCGAGCGTCGGACCTTCGCCCCCACCGTCGAGGATCACGCGGCTCGGGCCACGGGGATGGGTGCCCAGCCAGTACTCGGCCTCGGGCCTGCCTGATGGTTCAACGTGCCGGAGCTCGGCGATGGCCGTGAACCGGCCCCAGGGATAGTGCTGGAGTGAGCCGCTGATCCGTCGCACGGCTATCGCGACGCCTCGGCTATGACCGCTTGAACCTCGGACACCCGCCGATCGACGTCGGCTTTCGTCGGGGCCTCGAGGTTGAGCCTCAACAGCGGTTCGGTGTTCGAAGGGCGCAGATTGAACCACCAGTCGCCGTGGTCGACGGTGAGCCCGTCGAGCCGATCACACGACGCCTGGCTGTGGTGCTCGGCCACCCGTTCGATGACCACCGCGGCGTCGGTCACCCGGGTGTTGATCTCGCCCGAGGCCTCGTAACGTTTCAGCGGGGCCAGCAACTCCGAGAGTGGGCCATCGTGGTGCGACAGCTGTTCGAGTACCAGGACCGAGGCGATCAGGCCGGAGTCGGCCCGCCAATTGTCGCGGAAGTAGTAGTGGGCTGAGTGCTCGCCGCCGAACACAGCGCCCGTTTCCGCCATCATCTGCTTGATGAAGGAGTGGCCGACTCGGGACCGCAGAGGCTCCCCCCCGTGCTCGATCACCACCTCCGGAACCGCCTTCGAGCAGATGAGGTTGTGGATGATCTTCGAACCGGGATTCTGGGCCAGGATCGAGCGGGCCAGGAGCGCGGTGGTGAGCGATCCCGAAACGGGCTGCGCCTTCTCGTCGACCACGAAAACCCGGTCGGCGTCACCGTCGAAGGCCAGTCCGATGTCGGCGCCGGTCTCGAGCACGCGGGCCTGCAAATCGACGAGGTTCTTCTCGTCGAGCGGATTGGCCTCATGGTTGGGAAAGGTCCCGTCCAGTTCGGAGTACATGACCTCGAGGTCGAAGGGCAACGTAGCGAAGACCTCCGGCACGACCAGTCCTCCCATGCCGTTTGCCGTGTCGGCGATGACCTTCAGGGGACGGAGGGCGGCCAGGTCGACGAAGTTCCGGACGTGATCGGCGAAATCCGCCAGCAGATCCAGTTTCGAGCGGCGTCCGCGCTTGGCGTCGGGCACATCGACGGCGCCCTCGGCCGCCACCCGCTTGATGGTCGACAGGCCGGAGTCCTCGCCGACCGGAGCCGCTGCGCTACGGCAGAGCTTGATCCCGTTGTATTCGGCGGGATTGTGCGATGCGGTGAGCATCACACCGGGCAGGTCGAGCCTTCCCGATGCGAAGTAGAGGAGGTCGGTGGAGGCCAAGCCGATGTCGATGACATCGAGGCCCTGGCCCATGACACCGTCGGCGAAGGCGTCGACCAGTTCCGGGCCTGAGGGCCGCATGTCACGGCCGATGACAACCGCCGTCGTCGTCGGCTCGACCTCGGCGATCAGGACACCGAATCCCGCTCCGAGCGCTCGACAGATCCTGGCATCGAGCTGCTCCGGATAGGTGCCCCGGATGTCGTACGCCTTGACGATCTGGTCGAGAACGGAAATGTCGGTCACAGGTTCACCTATCGGTCGATGGAGCGGCTATGTGACGGCCAGACGCGGTCGGCACGGGGTCGCGCTCGGTACGTCGAGGTTCCACCGCCGCGGCGATTCCAGGTTGGTGGACCGCTGTCGGACCCGGTGCCGTCACCAAGCCGATCACGAGCGTTCCTCGAGGATCTTCAGCTGACCGGCGTCCGGCTCGTAGACCCCCTCGCCGACCCAGCGCCTGATACGGAACAGATCGACCATCAGGGCGGCGAAATCGGCCACGACCCGAACGGAGGATCCGGCCCGATTCTCAACCGAAACCGGGATCTCGCGAAGCGACAACTGATCCTGTTCGGCGATCAGGAAGAGTTCGACGTCAAACGCGAATCCGTCGATCCGGGTTCGCTCGAAGACGATCCTGGCGATATCGGCCTGGAAACCCTTGAGTCCGCACTGCGTGTCCCGGAAATGGCCGAGCAGTACCAGATGGGTCAAACGGTTGACCATCCGACCACCGAGTTCGCGGAGCCTCCTGGCCCGCACGAGGACGTTTGTGTGTTGATGGCGGCGGCTGCCGACCACCATGTCCCAGCCCTGCTCGACCTCGTCGAGAACCGTGAGAAGCAGCTCGGGGCGGTAGGCGAGGTCGGCGTCGGTGAACACCACGCTCCGGCCCCGCGCTTCGAGGACACCCCGTCGGACCGCCGCCCCCTTGCCCCGGTTGACCGGCTGACGCAGAACGCGGGCTCCGGCCCGTTCGGCGGCGGCCGGGGTGTCGTCGGCCGATCCGTCGTCGACAACGAGGATCTCCAGATCGCCGTCGCCCAACACCGGTTTCAGTGTTTGCCGGACGGCGTCGATGGTGGCGGCGATTCGATCCTCCTCGTTGTACGCGGGCAGGACCACGGTCAGGCGGAGCGGGCGGTCGGGGGCGGGACGGTTCACCCGTTGGGCCAGATCCCGCCGAACCTGGGTGAACAGAATCCACCGGTACATGAACCACCGAACACCGGCACCGAACCCGATGGCCACCATCTTGGTGACCGGCAGGGCCAGAACAGGGTTGACGAGTACCAGGACGAGCGTGTCAATCGACCCGGCCACCACCGCGGTCCCAGCGAAAAGACTTGGGTTGCTCACCCATCGAGCACGGGGGTCGCCCTTGAACGTGAGGCGGCGGTTCAACACGTAGGCGACGGTCGCAGCCGACACGAGCGCCACCACGTTGGCGGCCACGATCGACGACCACTGCCGAGCCAACAACAGGAACAGAGAGAGATCGACCGCTGTTGCGACTGCGCCGACCAGGGCGAACAGTCGGAGTCGGCTCCTCACGGCCGGGACACGGCCGACTGTTCCGGTGGTTCGGACTGTTCGGCAGGCGGTTCGGCAGCCGGGTCACCGGGACCGGACGCGGTGTCCCGCCCTCCGTTGCCGGATGCATCCTTCGACGCGACCGGGCTTGCGGTCGGCGCACCGATGGCCTTCGGAACCGCCGCGGCCGCACCGACAGGCGTGGGACGCTCGAGCGGCGGAACCGCGGCGTTCGGCTCGTCGGGGTGCTCGGTGCCTCCCGCGCTGCCTTGCGCGTCGCCTTCCGACATCGGTGGCATCATGACGGGCTCCGGGCGGATCGACGGGCTGGGCCGCCGCCTGGCCCGAACCGCCAGCATGGCGACGATCACGAGACCGATCAGGGTCAACAGGTTCGAGAGCCAGTCGATCGGCGTTCGACCGTAGGCCAGACGAACCGAGGTCTCTGTGGGGACGACGACCATGAGATTCGGACCGACACGCCACGGCCCGTCGGCGCCGTCGACCGTCCAATTCGGAAAGTAGGACGCCTTCACCAGCACCGGTTCTCCCACCCGGTCGACGTCGAAGCTGATGGTCGAGTCGGTCGTGGCGATGTTGGAGACGCCGACGGGATCGATCGGTTCGCCGTCGGAGGTGGACAGCGACTCACGTCGCTCCCAGCCGGCGGGCCCGTCCTCGGCCGGCAGGGCGAGGTAGGCGGCGGGATCGTTGTATTGGCTCACGGCCTGACCGACCCAACCGAGATCGAATCGGCTCACCGCCTCATCGTTGGCCAGCTGCTCCGGGGAACGCCCCGACACGACCACCGGCTCGTAGCTCAGACCCTCCACGAGCTCACTGTCGCCGACCTCGAAGACAGCGAACGGCTGTGCCTCGCCGATCCTGGTGAGCGCAGGATGGGAGTCGGCGGCGGCGATCGCGTCGTCGGACTGGGCCATGTAGTAGCGAACGCCCATCAGCTGCAGTTGTTCGACGCCGGTGTCGATGTCGAACCCCTGGTACGGCAGGTCGCGTTGCGCCCTCGACGGTGCGTCGGACAGCACACTCTGGTTCAGGAAGTGGAACGGCGTTGTGGCCGAGGACTCGAAGTACAGGCCCTCCATCGAACCGATGCAGCCGTCGGTCCAGTGCGGGAGCAACATGAGCGCCATCGGTGTGCCGTAGCGATCGAGTTCCTTCGAGTACTCCCACATGGCTCGCCCGCAGCCGTTCGTCTCACCGACCGTTGCCATGGCGGTGACGATGTCGTAGTACTCCCGATACGACTCCTTCCGCTCGTACCCGGAGTAGTTCCAGGCGGCCCAGCTCGGAACCGCGCTTCGAGCCGAATTGGTGAAGACGAGCCATTCGTAGTCGCCCTCGTCGTTGATCCCCCCGAACGGCATCAGGCGCAGCGGCATGGCCACCGCGACGAAGACCGCCACGAGTGCGGCCAGGGAGGAAAGCGTCAGCGTCGAAACCGAGGGTCGGTCGAGGTCACCGGTTACCAGTGAGCCGACGTAGCGGACGATCATGGCGACGCCGACGGCCGCGGTCAGGTAGACGGCGAGGTAGTAGAACGGCAGGAGTCGGGCGTTCCAGAGCGGACCCTCGCCCAGGTTGGCGACGGCGGCGGCGAACACCGCGGCGAGACCACCGAAGATCATGCCGATGCGCTCCCGGGCCGCGTAGGCCAGCAACAAACCGATGGCGGCGACCGGCAACGCCAGCTTCATGGGAATGGTGAGCATGGGAGCGCCGACCTCGTCGAGGCGCTCCCAGCCCATGTCGTTGAAGTACGGCTCACGAAGGTAGAACGGAAGCAGCCAGAAGGCCGAGACCAGCATGGCGACGGGACCAACGACGAGAAGCCATCGATACCGGGCGAAGACGGTCGAATCTCCCGCTGCGGCGGCAACGAAAACCACGATCAACGCGGACAGGGCGAGCGCGATCATACCGAGGCCGCGACCGTCGGCGAAGGCGACGGGCAGCAGGGCCAACGCAATCGAACCCGCCAGCATCCAGCTTCGAGCGGTGGTCCGGCCATCGGACAGGCAGGCCAACATCAATGCCGGGATGATGAAGAAGACGGGGATGAGATGGCACAGGGCGACCACGGCTACAACCACAGCGGTCCGGGCGAGCCATATGTTGCGGTCCATTCCCCCCAACGCCAAACCGATTGCGACCAGCGTCAGGCCGAGCGAGATCGAGAAGGCGAACTCGCCGGCCAACGTCGAGGTGATGTTGCCGCCGTAGATGGTGAAGTTGGTGTCGAACAGGAAGATGAACGCGCCGAGGGCCAGGAACGCCGGGACGGGCTCCGGCGATCCGGCGAGCCGGCCCATGAGCCAGGCGGCCGGCGGGAAGGCGACGAGACCGCTGACCGAGACCAGCTTGAACGCCACGCCGTAGGGCAGTCCGACCAGCACCACCGCAACGATCACGAGCGCCACGGCCACCGGCGCCCGGTTCTCCGGTGCCGAGGCAAACCGACGGAGCCGGTCGAGCCGGGTGCTCGTCGCCGACCGATCCGAGCTCCGCCGCTCCAGGAGGTACAAACCGCCAGCGGCAACGGCGATGAGGCCGATCCCGAACGGCCACGGCAGGCCGACGTTCAGCGCGACGATGGCGAGCGAAGGAACCACCATGTAGAAGTGAAAGGCGGGAAACCCGCTGTACCAGTCGGGCGTCCAACCGCTCAGTCGGGCCTGCGGGAGAAGGTGATCGCGCAGGTAGGCGGGACCCCAGACGTGAGCGCCCATGTCGCCACCCGAGGGCGTGGTGTTGACGAACAGCAGCGGCTCGGTCAGATCCGAAAGGCTGTCGGCGTCCGGCCAGTTCAGAAGAGCGAAGACGAAGACAGCGCAGGCTCCCGCCACGAGGAGCCCGAAGCGTCCCCGAAGGTTGGACTCGTGAAGCGCGCTGTCGCCTCGAACGGTACTACCAGACACCTGTTAGACGATAGTAAGAAATCACCATGTCCGTGCGGCGCGGACGCTTCGCGGGGGCGGGGCCACAGCCACGAGGCCCGGCTTCGCCTAGCGACGTCGACCGGCGTGTTCTCCGACGTGATCCAGCGCCTGCTGCAGCTCCACGGTTTCCCCGGCGAGCTGCCAGCGCCGAGTGTCGCAGTTGTCACAGGACTCCATGATGAGCACGTTGCCGTCGACCTCGATGTGAACGGTCGAAACGTCGTGCCCGCAGCGACCGCATGGGGTCATCTGGTCAACGGTCCGGTTGCGCCCGGGCGCATCCGGTCGAGGATCCGTGTTGCCGTCCTCCTCGACGACCGCGAGTGCCGACTCCTGCGGCGTCGACGTCGCGGAGGTCTCATCGAAGCCGTCCTCGTCGGCACCGGCCGCCGCCTCCGGTTGCTCCTCAATGTCCGGTGTCGTTTCCACCGCCACCGGATCCGGGTCGGTCGCTTCCAGTGTCGTCTCCGGAAGGTCGACTTCGACGTCATCGTCGGCGGCATCATCGTCGGTGTCGAGGACCGTCGAACCTGTCGCCTGCGGCGATCCACCGCTGCGATCGAATCGCTTGCTCTTTCGCCGTCGCAGCGGGCTGGTTGTCGAATTGCCGTCGGTGGTGCTCATTACCTCTCCTGGTGGCGGCCTGGACCGTCTGCCACTCCACTCGGCACTCATTCAAGGTGTCGTCGCCATGTGCGCCGCAACCCCGGTTTCGAGCCGCCGAGTGGTCCTCGGTTGCGAGTCCTTGGGTCGGCCCGACGGGCACGATCGTTAGCGTCAGCGGCTGCTATGGGTCGCGTGGCTCATGATCCGCGCGATCAGAGGTTCGGCGAGGTCAGCAGCAGTTGCACCACGGTCGTGGCATTGAAGGCCATGTGCGTGACGATCGCCGGTCCGACCCGGCCTTTGGTCGCCGTCTGCCACGCCACCACGAGCCCGAACAGGGTCAGACCCGGAATCACGACGAGCTGCTGGTGAACCAGCGCGAAGATGAGCGCACTGCCGACCACACCGACGAGCGGTCCGGTGGCCGCGGTGAGCGCGGGCAGAAAGACACCGCGGTAGAAGACCTCCTCGACAACCGGTGCAACGAGAACAACGGCGAGTGTGAGCAGGACGACGTCAAGTGGGCTGTCGACGAGGTCGACGATCATCCGGGCCGATTCACCGGGGTCGACGTCCACGAACAGCCCGATCAGCGAGTACAGCACCGGCAGGGCGATGAGCTGGAGCATGATGCCGGTCATCACCGCCTCGGCCGCCTCCCAGCTTCCCATGATGCCGACGTCGAAGTCGGTCCGGGGCCCGCGGCCCAGGCGACGGCTGATGACGATCGAGCCGAGCACATAGGCAAGCCACAGGCCGACATTGGCCCCGATGAACAGAACCATGCTCGTCGGATCCTCGTCGAGGCTCTGTCCGGCGAGGCCGAAGACGCCTGCAGCCCAGAAGGGCGAGAACAGCTGGGCAACCAACAGGCAGAGAAACGCCTCCCGGAGACCCCAGCGAATCTCTGGGCGGCGGGCCGGCCATCCCGGCTGCAGTCGAATCGCCATCGCCTTCCGACGCTACCAGGGTGCGGTAGGCGCTCATCCCGATCAGCGGCTGCAGACCGCCCATACGGCGCCAAGCCGCTGGAATGACCCGACGACGCCCGAGCGGCCCTGTTGACCGCGACCGCCGCCGAATCCAGCGGTGGTCGCGGGTCAACATCTGCCCCAGGCGAAGCACGGCCTGGTTGCCCGACAAGGGTATCGCCCGTCGCTCGAACCGGACCCGGCCGGAGACGAAATCGGGCTGCCTTCACTGCGTTCTATCCGGGATCGAAGCAGCCGACTTTAGGTGGTCTTTCGTCTGATCGGCTAGTCATGGTGCATCGACTTCCGACGACACGACGATAAGCAGTGTTGGAACGCCGGTGGGTTCGTGCTAACCGAAGACCCGACACGACCGACGGGTTCTGGAGCAATCAACCACTCGAAACCTGAAACGACCGTCCGACTCGGCAACGAGTCGCTCTCCAATTAGGCTTGAATCATGAGTTCTCAAGGGCCAACCCCTCCCCCCGCCCCTCCGGGCCGAAATTCCCGAATGCCGGCGCGGTCAGATTCAGGATGGCCTCGCTGGTCAGCGTGGATTGTGGTCGGCGTGCTCATCGCCCTGCTGTTCCTGGCCTCAGGCCGAAACACCGAGGAATCCGATGAGATCAGCTACAGCACCTTCCTGCAGGAGATCGAGGACGGCACCATCACGGCCTTCCAGTTCGACAACACGACCTACGAGATCACCGGCACCCGCACCGACGACACCAGCTTCACCAGCACGGCGTTCACCGACTTCTCCGAGAGCGACCGCTCTCTGTTCGACCGCAAAGGCGTTGACTACAAGCCGGAGACGCCCACCACCAACTGGCTCATCGGTTTGATTCCCCTGTTCCTGCCGTTCATGATCATCATCGGCTTCTTCTGGTGGATGGCCCGCCGTCAGCAGTCGCAGATGGGCGGCATCATGTCGATCGGCCGCTCCAAGGCCAAGACCTACTCGTCGGAACGACCGGGCACCACCTTCGCCGACGTCGCCGGCTACGAGTCGGTGAAAAAGGAGATCACCGAGGTGGTCGACTTCCTCAAGAATCCGGGCAAGTTCGCCGAGATCGGCGCCCGGATCCCCAAGGGTGTGCTTCTCGTCGGCCCTCCCGGAACCGGTAAGACCCTGATCGCCCGAGCCGTCGCCGGCGAAGCCGGCGTGCCCTTCCTTTCGGTCACCGGCTCCGATTTCATGGAGATGTTCGTCGGTGTCGGTGCCAGCCGGGTCCGTGACCTGTTCAACGAGGCCCGCAAGATGGGTCGGGCCATCATCTTCGTCGACGAGATCGACTCGATAGGCCGCAAGCGGGGCGCCGGCCTCGGCGGCGGCCACGACGAACGGGAGCAGACGCTGAACCAGATGCTGTCCGAGATGGACGGCTTCGAAGCCACCGAGGGCATCGTGATGATGGCGGCCACCAACCGCCCCGACATCCTCGATTCGGCGTTGCTGCGCCCGGGCCGATTCGACCGCCAGGTCGTGGTCCCGCTGCCCGAGCTCGACGACCGCAAGGAGATCTTGAAGGTCCACATCAAGCACAAGAAGGTGGCCGACGACGTCGAGATCGACGTGATCGCCCGCGGCACCCCCGGCATGAGCGGCGCCGACCTGGCCAACCTGGTCAACGAGGCCGCCCTGTACGCCGTGCGAAACGGTGAGGAGAAGATCCACGCCAGCCACTTCGACATGGCCCGGGACCGGGTCATCATGGGGGTGAAACGGGACTCGCTTGTCATGTCGGAGAAGGAGCGGGAAATGACCGCCTATCACGAAGCCGGCCACGCCCTGTGCGCCGCCCTGCTTCCCGACTACGACCCGTTGCACAAGGTCACCATCATCCCGACGGGCATGGCGCTCGGTGTCACGATGACGCTACCCGAGGAGGACCGTCACTCGCTCCGGCGCAGCCACGCCCTCGACATGATTGTGATGATGCTCGGGGGACGAAACGCCGAGAGCCTCGTCTTCGGTGTCGTTTCCTCCGGTGCCGGTGACGATCTCCAGAAGGCCACCCAGCTGGCCCGCCGCATGGTGAGTGAGTGGGGCATGTCCGAAAAGGTCGGCCCGATGGCGTTCGGAGCGAGCGGACCCGTGTTCCTGGGCGACGACATGATGCAGTCGAGGGAATACTCGGAGAACACCGCCGAGCTGATCGACCTCGAGACACAGCGTATCCTCACCGAGCAGGAGGAACGGTGTCATGATCTGCTGAGTACGAACCGCACCGCCCTCAACCTGATCGCCCGGAACCTGCTGGAGCACGAGACTCTCAGCGGGGCCGAGGTCAACCGTCTGATCTCGGTCGCCAACGGCGATCTGGGATCTCCCGCGGCTGGAATGCCTCAGACGGCGGCGTCGACCTCGTCGACCACGCCACTGTCCGGCAACTGACGTCGAGGAGGCGACCGCCGATGGAGCTTGGAGCGTTCTCCGTAAGCCTTGCGGTCAGCGACCTGGCCGCCTCCAGGGCGTTCTATCAGGCGCTTGGTTTCGAGATCTTCGGTGGCGACGAGGCGATGAACTACCTGATCATGCGCAACGGCGACTCGACCATCGGGTTGTTCCACGGCATGTTCGAGGGGAACATCCTGACGTTCAACCCGGGTTGGGATGCGAACGCCTCAGCGGTTGATGAGTTCGACGACGTCCGCACCATCCAACAGCAACTGGAGTCGGCCGGGCTCACGCTCGACGCCAGCATCGGGGACGACGACACCGGCTCGGGGCCCGCCAGCATCGCCCTGACCGATCCCGACGGCAATGTCATCCTGATCGACCAGCACGTGTAGTCAGCCACGGCCGAAACGGCCGTGCGGGTCACGCCCGCCCCACGGCGTCGGCGAGGTCGTCGGCGGACAGCGGCCCGAAGAACGCCTTGACCACCACCCCATCTGCGGCAGCCACGACGGTCGTGGGCACACCGTCGATGCGATAGCGCTTGTGCAGGTCTGGATCGGCCTGGACGGTCACCTGTTGCACGGCGACCGTCTCGGATCCGAGCGGCGCAACCACGGCCCAGACGCCGGGACATGTCTCGCAGGTGTCGGAGGCGAAGACGACGACGAGCGACGGGGCCTCAGGAGCGGTGAAGTCGTCTCGGTCGAGTTGCCTGGGGGCCCGATAGCTCGGTGCGCTCGGCGGATCGGGCCGCCGCCGCTGGAGGACGAGCGCCACGGCGACGGCCAGACCCATCAGCACGATCAGGATGATCAGTCGTTCCATGGAGACGGGGCTAGGACCGGGTGACCGTGGGAATCGCCGGAATCACGTCCTGGCTCTCGTCGGCGAACACCGTCATCGCCTCGACCGCCACCGGGACGTCCGACGTGATCTCGATCACGCCGCCACCACCGGCCGGAAGGGAGATCGGGACCACCGTTCTGCCGCCGCGGGGTACGGTCGCCCTGGTCGGGCCGACAAACCCGCCGTTGGTCATCACCCGAACCTCGACCGAGGCCTCTTCGGGCGAGACGACGATCACCGCGGTCGAATCGCCGGCGACGGTCACCCAGGGCACGATCCACCGGGTCGACAACTGCTCCACTCCCCTGCTGGTGGCCAGACCGGCCGTCGCCGTCGGCTGAGGGAGCGGTTCGCCGTTGATGTCGACCACCGGGTTCTCCACAACCTCGGTACCCTCGGCGCCCTCTTCGGCTCCGGCGTCGGCCGCGGCGTCACCCTCCTCGCCATCGGCGGCGGCCTCCTCGTCTGCGGTGGCGTCCTCATCGGCGCCGTCGGCGGCAGCCTCCGAGCCGTCCTCGGGCGGCTCCTCCTCGTCGTCCTCGGCAGCGGCCACAATGGCGGCCGGGTCACTCGGATCCTGGAGGGTCTTGGCCACCTGCCATCGCTCGACGACGACCGGCAGATCGTTCTGGACCAGCACGTTGACGCCGAGCTCGTAGGGCAGCGGGAAACCGAAACGGAGCGCTTGGGCGCCGATGTCGATCGTCTCGAAACTTCCGGGCCGGATCTCCCGGGTGGTCGTCACCACCCCGTACAGGGACAGATCGGCAGGGTTGTTCGGCCACATCTGGATGTCGACGACCGCCGTCGTCTCCGACTGATCGTCGATCAGCACCTCTTCGCCTTCCTCGTTGACGGAGAGCACCGGATCGTTCGGTTCGGCCGGATTGAACACGATGAGGCTGTGATCGCCGCCCTCGTTGATGCGTCCGGCAGGCATGATCCAGCTGTTGGCCGGGCGGGCGACACCGAGCTGGAGCGCCGCTCCGTTCGCTCCGAGACTGCCGTCGATCACCTGTAACCGCTCGGCGATCAACCGGCCCCGCTGGGTGGTGACGATGGTGGCGACGTTGGCCTCGCTGGTGATGTTCTCACCGATGTCGATGATGCGGACCGATCGGGCGGGAACCGAGGCGCCCTGCAGAGCCTGGGGTTGCCGGCTACGGGCCAGCGTGCGGAATTCGACGTTGAACACCGCCGTTTCCGGGAAGGGGTTCATGAGGGCCACGTACTGTTTCGAATCGAGCTCGGTGCGACCGCTGGCGAAGTACCAGCGGTTCGAGACGTGGGTCGCGCACGGACCCTCGGCCCGACCGTGATCGGTGGTGACCGCATGGCCGACCACACCCTCGCCGGAGATGATCTCCACCACGGCCCCGGCCACCGGGCTCTCCTGGCTCTCGGACAGTTGAACCCGCTCGGTCTGCAGCGGGGCCAGCTCGATTCGGCGACCGGCACCCTGGCCGTCGGCGGTGAGAATACTGAGGTTGGCGACCGCCGAGGTCTCGGCCAGGTTCGAAATGTAGACCTCGTGATCAGCGAAGCCGCCCGAGTCACTCGATCCAATGGGGCAGTACCAGGCGCTGTCCAGGTGCGGCGGATCCGACAGCGCCGGAGTGATGACGTCGAACTCGACGATCTCGGCCGTGGTCGAGATCGGATCCGGCTCCGAGACTCGGTCGTAGGCCAGGCCGGCGGCCAGGAGGCCAAATACCACGAATATGAAGGGCCAGCGGTTCATGTCGCTCCCTCCCGCCGGGTTTGCGCCAGCAGGGCGCCGATGGCGACCAGGAAGAACTGGCCCAGGATGGCGAGGCGACGCTGCAACCCGGAGGCGAACTCGACGACGACCTCACCACCGGATCCCGAGGGGAGAACGAGAAGCTCGTCGAATCCGGAGATGGCCTCGGTCCGCGAGCCCGACGCCTGCAACCCGTTGCTGTGCAGCGAGACGAGCACGTCGGATCCCTCCGGAGCGTCGATCAACCAGCGACCCGGTTGCTCCTGCACAAAGCCGGCCACCCCCGACGTCAGATCGACGTCGAGGGTTTCAGCCGCGGTCTTTGCCTGCGCCTGATCGGTCGAGGGTACGAGTGGTGTGACGCCGCGGCTCGATCGGTTGCGGAACACCGCCAGGTCGGGTACACCGGGCACCCGCTGGAGGTCGAGCTGTTGGGCCAGCGCCCGCTGGATGCCGTCGCCGGCATCGATCGAAGGTCCGTCGTAGGGCGAAGGAGCCAGCTTTTCGGTGACGACCACGTAATCGATGCCGTACGGGGCGAGCAGGCGCCCGAGACGCACGATCTCGCCCGCCCGGGCCAGATCGAGCTGGCGACCCACCCCGTCGGTCGAGCCCACCGGTCCGGCCTGCCAGCGGCCCCAGACCTCGGCCGTGCCGCCGTCGGTGACGACATAGTCGATCCCGGTGTCGGAGTGCATGGCGTCGAGCGGCAGCACCGAGGCGTCGCCGATCCACAGCACGCGGCTCTGGACGGGAACCTCGAACTCGGTGTTGGCCCGCTCGACCAGGAAATCGACCGACGAGGCGAAGTTGGACGACGGCGCCCGCCAGGAACCGCTGAACGCCCCGAGCACGCCGACCAGGAACATGGCGGCGACGCCCACGGATCCAAGCGTCACACCGAGCTTTCGAATCTGGACACCCCGGTTCGACAGCTTGCCCCCGGTCAGTTCGATCTCGAGCGATCGAACGCCGACCGCCACGACGTAACACAAGCCGGCGGCGGCCATCGCCAGGAGAATCTCCGGTGCGGGAAGCTCGATCGGCAGCCAGCCTCGACGGTCGGACCAGGCGAGCCCCCAGAAGGTGATGGCCACGAGCCAGCCCGTGAGGCCGATGTGGAGCAGATTCTGACGGGTGTACAGCAGCGCCAGCACAGCCAGGCCAACCATGGCCAGCACGAGAACTCTCGGCGAGTAGGTGTTCGGCGCGAACTGGATGAGCTCGAGCAGTGTCGAGAACGACGTCTCCGGCGAGTCGGGACCGATCACCCACCGCCATGTGAGGCTGCGGAGCAGGTCGTAACTCCACGGTCCGTGGAGGGCGACGGCGGCGACGACCGAAACCACCGAGGCCAACGCCAGCTCCCTCGGGCGGCCTGCGCCGGTGGCCAGCGCGACGACGGTGAACACGAGTGCGGTCACCGCAGCCACGGGGACGATGGCGGGCACGAAGGTCGCCACGATGGCCACGAGGAATCCGAATCGGATCAGCCGAACCGGTTCGGACCGGTCGGCGACACCGGGCCCGGACGGGCCACCGCCCGTCCCGAACGGACTGTGACCGCTCAGCTTGAACAGACTCGACAGGAGGTAGGGTGCGGCGGCCCAGACCACGAGCGCATCCCACCGACCGGCCGAGAACATGGCCACGACCAGGGGGTTGCAGGCGTAGAGAAGCGCAGCCACCATCGCCGCTCGGGCGCTGGAGAGCGGCCGCAGCGAACGGTACATGGCGAGCGGTGCGAACAGGGCCGGCCCGACGGCCACCAGCGTCTGGAACAGCCCCGAACCCCAGAAGAAGAGCAGCCGACCGACAGCCAGAACGAACAGCGCCGTTGGCGCATTCCCTGGTCCTCCGGTTCCGGTCGATCGCCACCCTCCCAGCCACTCGCGGAACAAGGAAAGCCCATCGGGCACGGACGGGATCTGCCCGACGGGAACGACGCCCCTGGTCAGGAGGTGGCGGCTGCCGAACAGCAGGAGCACCGCCACGAACAGGCTGATCACCACGGCGTCGCGGACATTGCCGGCGTCCTCGCCGGCGAACGACGATCGCACCGAACCGACCAGATCCGAGAAACGGTCCTGACCAGCCGAGACCTGACCGCGTGAGAAGTTGGCGATACGGGCCGATCCCCGCATCTGCAGCTCGGCCACCTTGGCGTCGCTGGCCGAGCGGGTACGGCGAACCAGCCGGCGGCGGCGGCGGACGTCGTCGAGCCGCGACAGGTTCCACGGGATCGACGCCATGATGTCGCGGGCCTGACCCCGGCGCCCGGCAGCGAGGGCGTAGAGCGTCTCCAGCACGATCAGGACGAACGCCAGCGGCACGTAGGTGAGCATCGTGCGCCGCTCGGCGGTGACCAGCACGGTCCGCAGACGATGGCGGGCCAGCAGGCGTCGTCGTTCGCGTTGGTTGACCCGCTCGTCCATGGTTTCCCGGTGGCGGACCTTGGCTCCGGGGACAACGATGACCCGTGCCCCGGCCACGTGGGCACGCCAACAGAGGTCGAGGTCCTCACCCAGCACCTTGATGCCGGGGTCGAAACCGCCGAGCGCGGCGAAGAGGTCGGCCCGGATGAGCTGCACGCCGCCGGGCGCGACGAAGACCTCGCGGACCGCGTCGTACTGGTCCTGGTCGAATTCGCCCCGCTCCACCTGGTCGAACATCACGCCGAAGCGGTCCGAACCCATGCCGAGCTGGGCCAGGCGGCGGGAGTCGTCCCAACTCACCAGTTTGGGACAGGCGATACCGCCGTTGTTGCGATACAGCTCGCTCATCAGAGTCGAGACACAATCGGGCTCGAGGTAGACGTCGTCGTGGCAGAACAGCAGGAACGGTGACCCTGAGACCAGCTCCAACGACTGGTTTGCGGCCACGCTGAACCCGGGATCGCCGGCCAGACGGTGGAGGTAGGCCTTGGGCAGGACCTCGGCCACCCGTTCCGCTATCGGCTCGTCGCTGCCCGCGTCGACGACGAGGACCGACAGGTTTTCATAGTCCTGCTGGGCCAGTGAGCTGAGCGTCTGAGCGAAGTGAGGACCCGGGTTCGAGGCCACCACGACCGCCACCACCGCCGGGATGTCCCGCATTTCCGGAGCGTCGGGGACCGAATCCGGTGCGATCGACGGAACCGCTGCTCGGTCGACAGAAGGTGATTCGTTGATGTGAGTCACGACCACCGAATGCTACTCGTTGCGTCCCCCCGAAACGCTTCATCGACGACATCAAAGGCGGGCCTCGACATCAGCCACCGAACATCCATGACCGAGGCGACGGAAACCGACCACTATGATCACGGGGGTGAAAGCGCTCGTCACCGGTGCCGGAGGCTTTGTCGGACCTCACCTGGTCCGCCACCTCATCGATGCCGGCGATGCCGTCACCGCCCTCGATCTGTCGAACGGGCCGGATCTCCGAGATCGTGAGGGCTGGCAGGCGGCCGTCGCCGAGCAT
>JAOTVU010000253.1 GCA_029863385.1 Acidimicrobiia bacterium | reverse complement strand
CATTCGTCGGCCGTGATCTCCTCGTCGGCCTGCCGACCCAGCAACACGACCTCGTCACCCACCTCGACCGGGTCGTCGCCGCAGTCGATGACGATCTGGTCCATCGTGACGGTGCCTGCGAAGGGGCGACGAACACCGCCGATCAACACCTCTCCGCCCCGCTGGCTCAGGAGGCGAGGCACACCGTCGGCGTACCCGATGGGGACGGTGGCCACCGTTGCATCGGCGGGTAGCGCGCGCCTCCGACCATACGACGGCCGCTCACCAGCCGGCAGCCGCTGTGTGAAGCCGACTCGGGACACCACGCGCATGGCTGGGCGGAGCTCGACGTCGGTGCGGCTCGGATCGGGATGCAGCCCGTACATCCCCAGTCCGACCCGCGCCATGGTGGCTTCGGGGCGGACATGCAGCACACCGGCGGAGTTCGACAGGTGGAGCCTGCCGGGATCGAGCCCTGCCTGCCGGACCTGTTCAGCCGCCGACTCGAATCGTTCGACCTGCAGCCGAGAGAACTCCTCGTCGTCCTCGGCCACGGCGAAATGCGTCCACATCCCCGCGAGTCGCAGGGAAGGGGCGTCGGAGACCTGCCGGGCGAGCTCGACCGCCCGCTCGGGGGCGACACCGACCCGGTGCATTCCGGTGTCGACCACCAGTTGGACGTCGAGCACGTCATCGGACGCCGCTGCGAGTGCCTCGACGAACTCGCGTCGATAGACGCTCGGGGTGATCCCCCAACGTCGGATCTGTGTCGCATCGGCGACCGGCGGTTCGGACAGCAGCAGGATCGGTGCGTCGATTCCGGCCTCCCGCAGGCGCGCCGCCTCCTCGACGAGCGCCACGGCGAGCCAGGGAGCACCGGCGGCCAGCGCCGCCTCCGATGCCGGCACATCGCCATGGCCGTAGGCGTTTGCCTTGACGACGGCGATCACCTCGGCCGGTGCGGCCTCGGCTGCGAGCGCCGCCACGTTGTGTCGGATGGCGCCGAGGTCGATCTCGATCCGGGAGGGCCTCACGCCGTCACTCCGGCGTGCTTGACGATCTCCTCGACGAGGGCGTCGGCTGTGACGGTGCGCTCGCACGCGAGTGCGGAGCCGGCACGTCCATGGACGTGTGCGGCCGTCGCTGCGGCGGTCTTGGCTTCCATGCCCCTCGCCAACAGGGCAGCGACCATCCCGGCCAGCACGTCCCCGGTCCCGATTGAGGCGAGCTCGGGCCCATTCGACGTGACCACGATCGGCGTGCCGCCGTCGCAGACGAATGTCGGGTTTCCCTTGAGCACCACGATCGCACCGTTGCGCCGAGCTAGGCCGTCCGCCGCCTCCCAACCGTGGTCGCCTCCCGTGAGCCGGGTCAACTCGCCTGCATGGGGTGTCAGCACCGTGGGAGCAGCACGCTTTTCGAGCAGACCCGGCAGCCGGGCCGTCAGCACGTCGGCGTCCAGCACGACCGGGCCTCGATGGGCGAGTACAGACTCGAGAACGTCGTCACCGCCAATCCCGGGACCCGCCAGGATCACATCGAATCGATCCGGGAGTTCGTCCTGCGGGTACGACAGGATCTCGGGGGCGAGGATGGCGGCCGCCTGGGCCGTCTCGGGATGGACGGCCAGCCCGACCGCGCCGGCGCCAAACCGCAGGGCCGACTTGGCGGCCATCACTGCGGCCCCGACCATGCCTGGAGCGCCGCCGACCACAAGAACCGAACCGGCCGACCACTTGTGGACCGAACGTTCGCGGACCGGGAGCACGGCGTCGCCGTCTTCGAACACCTGCCAGAGCGGGTCGCCGCCGGCGAGACCGATGTCCGCCACCGTCACCCGACCGCACAGGTCGGGGCCACGACCCAGAAGGTGACCTGGAGAGAGGGCGTGGAACGCCACGGTGACGTCGGCGCGGAACACGCGACCCGTCGGGGTCCCGGTGTCGGGATCGAGCCCTGAGGGCACATGGGCGGCAACCACCGGAACGTCGAGATCGATCCACCTCTGAACCTCACGGGGCAGTTCGCGGCTGATGCCGCTCCCGAAGAGTGCGTCGATGACCAACTCGGGACGAACCTCGTCCTCGAGTCCTGCGATGTCCACACCGCTCCTGACGGCACGATCGCGGGCGCGGGTCGCCACTGCGGTCTTCGGGTCGGTGAGTGGATGGACCGTGACGAGACAGCCCCGATCCGCAAGCCGTCTGGCAGCGACCCAACCGTCGCCGCCGTTGTTGCCCGGCCCGGCGAGGACCGATACACGGCTTCCATAGCCGGCGCCGAGTTCGATCGCGGCACCTGCCAGCGCCCAGCCCGCATACTCCATGAGCTGGTCGATCCGGTCGCCGGCCTCTCGATCGAGACGACCCGATTCAGCGATGGTGAGAACGGGCTGCATCTCTGCGCGATGCTAGGCCCCGGGCCTCACGGGCGTGACCCGGACGCGAGCGGGCGGGGAGGCGAGCACCTGCCGCTTCTCCGCCCGTTCGTGTGCCCTCGGATCGTCAGTCGAGATCGAACCGGTCGAGGTGCATGACCTTCGACCAGGCTGCGACGAAGTCGTCGACGAACCGGTGCTCTGCGTCGCCTGCCGCGTACACCTCGGCGAGCGCACGAAGCTCCGAGTTCGACCCGAACACCAGGTCGACGCGGGTACCCGTCCACTTCAGGTCGCCGGTATTGCGGTCCCGTCCCTCGAAGGTGTCTTCGGCATCGGATGTCGGCACCCATTCGGTCTCGAGGTCCAACAGATTCACGAAGAAGTCGTTGGAGAGCGTTCCCCGGCGATCGGTGAAGACACCGTGCGGAGAGTCACCGGCGTTGGCTCCGAGCACCCGCAGTCCACCGAGGAGCGCGGTCATCTCGGGAGCCGACAGCTTCAGCATGAAGGCCGTGTCGACCAGCATGTGCTCTGCGGCCAGCGGGGCGCCCTTCTGGTAGTAGTTCCGGAATCCGTCGGCCTTCGGCTCGAGATACTGGAACGAGTCGACATCGGTCTGGGACTGGGTGGCATCGGTCCGACCTGGCGTGAACGGCACGGCCACGTCGTGGCCGGCGTTCTTCGCGGCAGCCTCGACTGCCACAGAGCCGGCCAGCACGATCAGATCGGCCAGCGAAACCCGCTTGTCACCCGAGGACTCGTTGAACTCCGACTGGATGTCTTCGAGCTTGCGGATCACCGGCGCGACACCGGCGGTGAGGTTGACGTCCCATTCCGCCTGCGGTGACAGACGGATGCGGGCGCCGTTGGCTCCGCCCCGCTTGTCGGTGTCCCGGTAGGTCGATGCCGAGGCCCATGCGGTCGACACCAGCTGGGAGATCGACAATCCGGAATCGAGAATCGTCGCCTTCAGCGATGCGATGTCGGCGTCGTCGATGAGCTCGTGGTCCACCGAAGGCACCGGGTCCTGCCAGAGGAGTTCCTCGTCGGGAACCCACGGTCCGAGATACCGGCTGACCGGACCCATGTCGCGGTGCAGCAGCTTGAACCAGGCCCGGGCGAACGCGTCTGCGAACTGGTCGGGGTTCTCGTAGAACCGTTTCGATATCTCCAGGTAGTTGGGATCCTGGATCATCGACAGGTCGGTGGTGGCCATGACCGGCGGCACCTTCTTCGACGAGTCGTGGGCCATCGGAACGAGGTCCTCGTCCTGGATAGCCTTCGGCGTCCACTGGAACGCGCCGGCCGGGCTCTTGGTCAGCTCCCATTCGTATTTGAAGAGCATCTCGAAGTAGCCGTTGTCCCAGACGATCGGGTTGGGGGTCCACGCTCCTTCGAGGCCGCTCGTGATGGTGTCGTCACCCTTGCCGGCGCCGAAGGTGGACGTCCACCCGAAGCCCTGTTCGGCGAGACCGGCGCCCTCCGGTTCCGGCCCGGAGTGTTCGTCGGGATCGGCAGCGCCGTGCATCTTGCCGAACGTGTGCCCGCCGGCGATGAGAGCGACCGTCTCCTCGTCGTTCATGGCCATCCGGCCAAAGGTCTCGCGGATGTCGCGCGCTGCCGCCACCGGATCGGGGTTCCCGTTGGGGCCCTCGGGGTTGACGTAGATCAGGCCCATCTGGACAGCACCGAGGGGCTTCGCGAGCACACGATCGCCGGTGTAGCGCTCGTCACCCAGCCAGGTGGTCTCGGGCCCCCAGTAGACGTCCTCCTCGGGAGCCCAGATGTCGGCACGTCCTCCGCCGAACCCGAAGGTCTTGAAGCCCATGGTCTCCATGGCGCGATTGCCGGCGAAGATGAGCAGGTCGGCCCACGAGATCTTGCGCCCGTACTTCTGCTTGATCGGCCACAGCAGGCGGCGGGCCTTGTCGAGGTTGGCGTTGTCCGGCCAGCTGTTGAGCGGCGCGAAGCGCTGGGCGCCCGTGCCGCCACCGCCGCGCCCGTCCTCGACTCGGTAGGTGCCCGCGGCGTGCCAGGACATCCGGATGAAGAACGGCCCGTAGTGGCCGTAGTCGGCGGGCCACCACTCCTTCGAGTCGGTCATGACGGCGTCGACGTCGGCGGCGAGTTGATCGAAATCGAGGCTCAGGAACTCGCCGGCGTAATCGAAGTCGTCGCCCATGGGGTCGGCTTGCGGGTTGTTCTGCCGCAGGATGCGCATGTTGAGCTGGTGCGGCC
>JAOTVU010000252.1 GCA_029863385.1 Acidimicrobiia bacterium | reverse complement strand
TCCCACATCCACGATTCAGGCGATCGCCCTGCGAGCAGCCGATCACCTGGCCGACAGCAACGACACGGAGTTTGCATGGAACTGACGGAATCCCAGAGTCGGCTGCTTCGAGCCGCCCTCACCGGCCTGCTTCCAGGCAATGATGCCTGGCCCGCCGCCGGAGAACTGGGCGTGGAGGAGCGCATCGCCGAGTTGGCCGGCCTCGACCCCGACCATCCCGCCGCCCTCAGCACGTTCCTCGACGGGCTACCAGACGGATTTGCCGAGCTTGCCGCCGCCGGTCGACACGACGCCCTGAAGGCCATGGAGTCCGACGAACCGGATGCCTTCGGGGTGGTGATGGTTCTGGCCTACAACGCCTACTACACCCACCCGGAGGTCCTGGCAGTCGTGTCCGAACGCACCGGCTATGCCGCCCGTGCGCCGCAGCCGGAGGGCTACGAACTCGATCCGTTTGACGAGTCGCTTCTCGCCACGGTCCGCCAACGCGAGCCCTTGTGGCGCCGGGTCTGACAGAAAGGAAGACGATGTCCGCACTGATCGTGCTGTTCAATCTCCAAGAAGGGGTCGACCCGGCCGAGTACGAGGCCTGGGCCCAGACCGTCGATGTGCCCACCGTCGAGGGCCTCGACTCGGTCGACTCGATGAAGGTCTACCGGGTCGACGGCCTCATGGGCTCCGACGAGCCGGCCCCCTACCGGTACTGCGAAGTCATCGAGGTCAATGACTTGGAAGGACTTGGGCGCGACGTCACCACCGAGGAGATGCAGGCCATCGCCGCCAAGTTCCAGGGCGAGTATGCCGCCGATCTGCGGTTTCTCGTCTCGGAGCAGTTTGCATGACCGAGCAGCGCCACTCGGGCAAGGCCGCCATGGTCACCGGCGGTGCGTCGGGAATCGGCCGGGGCTGCGTCGAGCGTCTGGCGGCGGAGGGGGCCGACGTGATGATCGCCGACGTGGCCGATGCGGACGAGGCGATCGCTGCTTGTGCCGATCTGCCCGGAAGGGTCCAGGCGGTCAGCTGCGACGTCACCGACGAGCAGGCCGTCTCCGACGCTGTCTCGGCCACCGTCGACGCGTTCGGGTCACTCGACATCTCGGTGAACAACGCCGGCATCGTCTTCGTCGCACCCATCGTCGACTCCAAGGTTGCCGACTGGCGCCGCCTCATGGACGTCAATGTCATCGGCGTCTATCTCGGCACCCGAGCCGCCGCTCAGCAGATGATCGAGCAAGGCCGCGGCGGCGTGATCGTGAACGCCTCCTCGGGCGGCGGCCGGCACGGCGTCCCCAACTTCGCCCACTACTGCGCCTCGAAGGCCGCCGTCATCATGCTCAGCCAATCGGCTGCCATCGAGCTGGCGCCGCACAAGATCCGTGTCAACTGCTACACGCCTGGACACATCAAGACCCCGTTCTGGCGGGACATCGCCAGCGGGTATGCCGAGGTGGCCGGCATCACCGAAGACGAAGCGATCGCCGCCTTCGAGGACACCGTGCCGTGGGGTCGGTTCGGCACGCCGGAGGACGTAGCTGGGGCCGTGTCGTGGCTGGCGTCGGACGACGCTGAGTACGTGTCCGGACAGTGCATTGCGATGAATGGCGCCGAGCTGCCGTGGTGAGGAGACACTGATGTACGAGTTGAACGGGAAGGTGGCCATCGTCACCGGTGCCGGCCGCCATAGCGGCCTGGGGGAGGGCATGGCCCGCCGATTGGCGAACGAGGGCTGCTCCGTAGTGATCGCCGATCTCGGCCACACCGAGGGCGAGTTCTTCCCCGCGCATGGCGTGGCCACCACCGACGAGATGGAGGAGGTCGCCCAGGCCATGCGGGACGACACGGGCGCCCAGGTGCGCACCATCGCCTGCGACGTGCGCGACGAGGCCCAGGTGGAGAACATGGTTGCCACCACGGTCGCCGAGCTCGGACGGCTGGACGTGCTCGTCAACAACGCCGGCATCGGCTACCTCATGCAGCTCATCGTGGACACACCGGTCGCCGAGTGGGACGCCGTGCTGGACGTCAACCTCAAGGGAACGTTCCTGTGCACAAAGTTCGCCGCCCGCCATATGATCGACCAGGGCGAAGGCGGCCGAATCATCAACATCGCCTCCCAAGCTGCCAAGAGCGGGTTTCCTTACGCCTCGGCGTACACGTCGTCCAAGCACGGGATCATCGGGTTCACCCGCTCGGCGGCCCTCGAGCTCGGCTCACACGGCATCACCGTGAACGCCATCTGTCCCAACCATGTCACCACCGGCCTCGGGGCGTGGCAGAACGAGCACTTCTCGAAGATCCTCGGTCTCACCCTGGACGACTACCTGGATGGCATGAAGTCACGGATCCCAATGGGCCGGACCGGGCAGCCCGACGACATCGGCAATGCCTGCGCATGGCTGGCTTCCGACGAGGCCGGCTACATCACCGGTGAGGCTCTCAACGTGTCGGGTGGCGAGGAATACCACTGATGGCGACCGAGCATCACGATCCGGTCGATGTGCTCGTCGTCGGGGCCGGCGCCTCTGGGGCGGCGGTCGCCTGGGCGACGAGCGGCGACACCGGCCTGAGCGTGGTGTGTCTGGAGCGGGGCCGGTGGCCTGATCCGTTCTTGTATCCGACCACCGACCCTCAGTGGGAGATCCGCCGCCAGCACGACTTCAACCCCAACCCGAACGTGCGACGCTGGCGGGAGGACTACCCCATCGACGATGTTGACACCCCCATCAAGCCGATCCTCCACAATGGCGTCGGGGGCAGCACGGTGATGTGGTCGGCCCACTTCCCCCGCTTCCATCCGTCGGACTTCCGGACCAAGACCCTCGACGGAGTGGCCGACGACTGGCCGATCACCTACGAGGACCTCGAGCCCTTCTACGACATGAACGACGAGATCACCGGGGTGGCGGGTATCCACGGCGATCCGGCCAATCCTCCGCGCAGTCCTCGCCAGACGCCGCCGGTGCCGCTCGGCAAAGGTGGAGAGTTGCTCACCGCCGCCTTCGATCGCCTTGGCTGGCATTGGTGGCCGTCAGACGTCGCCACCAACACCCGGCCCTACGGAGAGGACAACCGCGGGGCCTGCAACAACTGCGGTGGCATGGAGTTGGGCTGCCAGCAGCTGGCCAAGGCAAGTACCGACATCACCTATTGGCCCAAGGCCGTCCGCAACGGAGTCGAGCTGCGGACCGAGGCCCGGGTCACCGAGGTCACCGTCGACGAGGACGGCCGAGTCAGCGGGGCCCGTTACTGGGACCGCAACGGTACCGAGCACTTCCAGCCGGCCCGAGTGGTGGTCCTTGGCTGCAATGCCATCGGGACGGCCCGGCTCTTGTTGGCTTCCCGGTCGGAGCGGTTCCCCGGCGGGCTCGCCAACACCTCCGGCCTGGTGGGCAGGAATCTCATGCACCACCCGCTCGTCATCGTGGTGGGGGTCTTCGAGGAGCTGCTCGAGGGCTGGAAGGGACCGTCGGCCTGCACCTTCATGTCGCAGGAGTTCTACGAGACAGATCCGGCCCGGGGATACAGCCGCGGCTACACGCTCCAGGCGCTCCGTTCACACGGACCAGCCATCACCGCCTTGGGCGGTTTCGGCACCACGGTCGCGTGGGGGCCCGACCACCACGATCGCTTCGACGAGGTGTTCGGGCGCACCGCGGCGCTGTGCGTCATTGCCGAGGACCTCCCGGAAGAACACAACCGGGTGTACGTTGACTTCGACCGTCTCGTCGGCGATGGCATGCCGACGGTCGTGCTCGAATACACGGTGGGCGAAAACAGCCGACGCATCCTCGATGACGGAGCCGAGAAGGCGAAGCAGCTGCTGTGGGAAGCGGGCGCCGTCGATCTCATGATCAACGACCTCCCGTCTCAGTCGGGCTTCCACCTGATGGGGACCGCCCGGATGGGCGACGATCCCGCCACGTCGGTGGTGAACGGCTGGGGAGAGACCCACGACGTGGAGAATCTCTTCGTGGTCGACGGCAGCGTGTTCGTCACCTCCGCATCGGTGAACCCTACGTCGACGATTCAGGCGATCGCGCTGCGTGCCGCTGGCCACATCATCGAAAGGCTCCGCTGAGCCTCCGTCACCGAACCGGCGGCCGCCGGCGATGGTGGTCGGTGACCGACTGGCACAGATGGGCGGCTGCCAGGCACAGCCCGTCGCGTCCGGGTCGTGCCGCCAGTTGCACCCCGAGAGGTAGACCGGCCCGGTCGAACCCACACGGGAGGGCCACCGCCGGGACGCCGACCACGTCGTGCCAGAAAGTGTTGCGGGCCACCACCTCGAGCCAGGGCACCTGCTCGTCATCGAGCTCAGCGAGGAGATCATCGAGGCGGGGCGCCGCGAACCCCGTCCCTGGTGTCAGCAGCACGTCGCAGGTCTCGAATGCCGACTCCGCCCCCGCCTGCAGGTGGCGCCTGAGGCGCTGGGCAGACTCGTAGTCCCGGGAATCGAGCCGGCGGCCCACCGTCAACAGCACCGCCAGCGGTTCGCCCAGCTGTTCGACCGAGGTCCAGGTGTCTGCGTGAACGTCGGCGGCTTCCGTTGCCATGATGGTCCAGCCGACCACTTCGGCCAGGTCCGCCGACGGGACCGCAACGTCGACCACGTCGGCACCGGCGGCTGCGAAGACGGACAC
>JAOTVU010000002.1 GCA_029863385.1 Acidimicrobiia bacterium | reverse complement strand
GGCAGGTCCACGACGGCCGCCGAACGCTGATCCGCCATCGATCCGCCGGCGGCCGGATGGTATGGAGCACTCGCCCGGCAACCGAGGCCGAACTCCCACCACCGAGAGCGGTTCAGCGGGAGTAGGTCGGATGCTCCCGATCGCAAGCCACGGGGTGGGTCAGCCAGAAAGCGGTCGGTGGTTATTCGTGGTGACAGGCGACCGCATCCCCGAGTGCGGCGATGTCCGGGTGCGCGCCGAGACCGAGTTCGGTTGGCGCGCCTGTGTGGCCGGTGCCGTCGTTGCGGGCGCCACCCTCGACCGGGTCGAGGCTCAGATGTTCGACGCACAGCCAGGTGGCACGGCGGAACGGTTCCGGTGTCGCCTGGGCCAGATGGACCGCCGCGGTGGCCTGGAGGGTGGTACCGCCCGTGTCCTCGATGTTCATCCGGATTCCGGCCTCGATACAGAGATCCCGCATACGCCGGGCCACGGTGAGGCCACCGACACGGCCGATCTTGAGTCCCACCACCTCGCACGCACCGGTCTCGATGATGCGCAACAGATCGCCCATGGTCTGGAGCGACTCGTCGATGGCCATTGGCTGAGACACCAGCCGTCGAACCTGAAGGTGCTGATCGAGCGTCTCACACGGCTGCTCGACCACCCGATGCAGCTCGGTGGTGGCGTTCAGCGCGGCCACCGCCTCGGCCGGGAGCCAGGCCCGATTGACGTCGAAGGTCACCTCCTCCCCGGGTTCCATCCGGGCATCGAGGAACCTCATGCGGTCGATATCGGATTCGACGTCGCCACCGACCTTGGCCGAATGGAACGTGTAACCCTCGGTCCGGGCCAGGTCGATCTCGGCCATGAGCTCATCGGACGTGCCGCTCGGGATCGACGAGTGCAGCCGCACCAGGCCATCGGTTCGCCCGCCGAGCAGATCACACAACGGCAGACCCGCCGACTGGGCGGCGATGTCCCAGCAGGCCATGTCGATCGGTGACTTGACATACGGGTGGCCGGGCAGCGCCAGGTTCATGGCCCGGTACACCACATCGGTGCGACGAGGGTCGAGCCCGAGCACCGCAGGGGCCAATTCCTCGATGCCGGCCCGGATGCCTCGGGCGAAGGCAGGCAGATACGTGGAGCCCCAGGGGCAGCCCTCACCCCATCCGATCAAACCCTCGTCGGTGGTGAGCCGGACGAGGGTCGAGTCGAGCCGATCGAACCGGAGCCGGCCGCCGGACAGCGAATACGGCCGGGTCAACGGCAGAGCCAGCGCCCAGACATCGATGGCCGTGATCTTCACGGGCGCCCCGCGATCACCTGGAATCGACGGAGCGTGCCGGCCCGCTGGGCGGCTTGGGCGTCGGCGTCGAGTCGGGCGCCGAGTTCGTCGAGCCGGAGATCGGGGGCGTGGATCGGGGGGACCCCCGCATCGATCATCCCCCGATACCGGGCGGCCAGCGCCACCTTCTTGCGGACCTGATGAGGCTGGAAGTCGTCGAGTTGATGGGCGGTCACCGGCTCGCCGACAACCAACCGACCGGCCGCAGCGGCGGCGGCCACCAGCTGCTCCCCGACTCGAGTGCGGACAATTGTGGCGTTGAACCCCTCGTCCTCACCGGTCGGGGCGCCCCCGGGCCAGGCGTCGGCCGCCGCAACGTCGGCGCACTCGCCGAGCGCATCAGGGCACAGCTTGCACCGGGTCTCGAGATCCCAACTGGACTCGTCGGCCCACATGTCGAGATAGGTCAGTTCGTGGGCACCACCGGAGCGACTCTCGACCCGGGTCGGGCCGGGGTTGCCGTGGCCCCGGTAGCGCATCAGGGTCACGTCGTCCTCCGTGAGGCCGAACCCGTCGAGCACGCCGAGCGTCTTCGTCAGCCGGGACTGACCACCGCAGACCATGGCCAGCCGGTACCGGCAGAGCTCGTCGACTCGGGGATCGGTCGTGGCCAGCGCATGCACGGCTCCCAAGTCACATGGTTTGGCGATCAGCGCGAACGGCTCACTCCGATCGAGGGCAGCGCCAAGTCCGGCGAGCGGCGCAGTTGGCCCGTAACGTGACCCGGTGTTGGCCAGCACGTCGTCGATCGATTCACTCATCACCCATCGACTACGGCTCGGGGCGTCGGGATCGGCGCCCACGTGAAGCACGAACGCCACCTCGCCCACCGCCAGAAGATGCCGCCCGAGGGCCGTCAGCACCCCGCCGGTGGCAGCCTTGAACCGCACCTCCTGATCACCGGCCCAGGCCATGACCATCGACCGGTGCGCACCCCACACCGGATCGATGAGCGGAGCGGGTTCGTCACCGTCGACCCGTACCGGCGCCACCACCCCAGGACAGGCGGCGGCCAGAACCCGGTCCTCCTGACCGGCGATGGCGACAACGGGCGACGGGCGCAGCGATCCTGCGTCGGTCATCGTCATGGTGACCCGACCGCCGGTCACCGCTTCACAGAGACCGCAACCAATACAGAGATCGTTGGCCACCACCTCGGCGATCGACCGGCTACTCCCTGGATTCGCCATTCAGACCACAATACGGTGCGCCCACATGGCGTCATAGTGCGGGCGGACGATCGCAGAGACATGTCGCACCCGCTCCGGCGCCTCGTCGAGCGACACCTCACGCCCCGGTTGGGGCTTCAGCCCGTCCGAGTTGCGGAGCGTGGAGTGGAACACCCCGTCGTCCCACCAGCTCACCTCGTCGCGAGGACCCGGCTCCCAACACAAGGCCTCGGGCAGGAACGGGATGCCGACTGCGGCACACCAGGCCTCGACCACGGCATCCGGCTGCTCCAGGAGATCGTCGGAGTCGATGACGGGAGGCGGCGAGCCGCTCTGGGCCCACAGCCGGTCGAACAACTGGCGTTGCTCCGGAAACCCGGTCTCCTTGAAGTGGAAGTCGGGCCACTTGGACTCCATCGACAGCAACGTCTTCAGCGGGTCACGGATCAGGAACGAGTGGGTGAAATGGGCCAGAAACCCGTCGCTCCAGAAGGACTCGATGTAGTGGGGGAAGTCCTTGATGAACACCGGCCGCTCCTGCGCCGCCGACGTCAGCTCCGCCCATCGCGACTCGAAGGTGAGCCCCGGCGTGCGCACCGACACGCCTGGTTCATAGCGGGGCCACATCGGCTCATCGCCCTGATACCAAACCTCACCGAACGGCTCGTGGAAACACGTCATGTCACCTCGCTGGCGCATCATCCACTCGAAGGCGGTCGAGGTTGACCGTGGCACCGCCCACAACGCAAGGATCGGCGTCGGCAGCTCGACGGCCGGCAGCCCGCCCGTTCGCACGGCCACCTACCGATCCCCGCCCGCTCGGGGTGTGTCGTTCAAAACCGTCCGATCCGACCGTGAGCCCGGCGCAAACCCTGGTATACCAGTTGGATGAACCAAGCCAGGAGGGAACCCCGGCGGCACGAAAGGCGATGCCCATGGGGCTGATCGGGCGTAGGGTGGTTGGTCCGCAATGAAGTCGGTTCTCCTGGCCACTGCCGCGATCGTCGTTGCGTCGATTCTGGTGACCGGCTGCTCGACTCTCGGGCTCCAGGACGACGGTGCCATGCCCGTGCTCGATCCCCCAGGCGGTTTCGCCCTTGAGCCGAACCCAGGCCCCGAACAGACCTGGCCGGAGATGTTCGAGTTCGATATACAGCCGGGCGATTTGACCGGCGAGGAACTCATGGATCGCATCGTCGAGTTCGATCCGGCCGGCGGCGAGCCGGTGCCCGGATCGGCGCGCCACGTTGGATGGGTCCGCACCCCCGGTGGTCGAGTCGACTTCTTCGAAGCCAAGTTCACGGGCTCCGCTGCGATGCCCGGAATCGCCTGGTGCACGATGAGAACCGGTCCCCACGGCAGCAGTTCCAGCTGCGGCGACGGTCCCGACGCCGGAGTCGAAATCGGACTCCGGGAAATGGGCGGATCCGTGTCGCAAGTCTGGCAGAGCTGGGACATCGGTGTCACCGACGATACCGCGTCGGTCACCGGAGTGACTGAGGACGGTGCCGAGTACACGATCATCCCGAACGGCCGGTTCGCCTTCGTCATGTGGCGGAGTGAACGGGGGAGAATGCAGCTCACGTCGTTCGACGCCGATGGCAACGAGCTCCAGTCCGTCACCATCGGTGAACTGCCGTGAAGCCGGCGACGTCGGCGATCATGCGGCCCGACCGTCACCAGACCGGCCACCTACCGATCCCCGCCGGGGCCGAGCGTGGCAAGTAGCGATCCGTACCCGGGGGCGGCGGGCAGACCAAGCTCCCGGAGCATGGCCCAGTAGAGGGCGAAGTCCGACGCCACGACCGGTGTGCCGGTCTGCCCTTCGATGGTGTCGACCACCTGCAACATCCGGAACCCGGCGCCGGTCTGGACGATGGCGTCCGCCTCGGGCGCAGCCTCCCACGCGCCAACCGCAGCGGCGATCATCAGGTGGTTGGGGTAGTCCCACAGGGTTGCGGCCTCAATGGCCAGCTTCGCGGCCTCATCGGCCACCAGCCCCTGATCGATCAGATCGCCGGCCCACAGGATCTCGAATCCGGCCGCCTCGAGGTAGCCGTTGATCCCGGCCGACCAGTCGGGCCGGTAGTAGCCGTTGGCCACGGTGATCGACCTGGCGCCGATGGCTCGGAGGCCCTCCACCAGACAGTGACCGGCCATGAGGAAACGGGCACCGGCGGTATTCGAGATGTCGTCGCAGATCCGTTCGATGTCAGCCGGTGACGTGCCGTTGCAATGCACCCAGTTGGAGCCGACCTGGCCGATCACCTGACAGAACGAACGCCCGAGGCAGACGGCCGACTCCTCGAGAAGACCGAAGTTCGTGGCCCGTTCCTCCAACTCGTAGTCGTAGTCGGGAATGTGATTGACCCGCTGCAGTATCCCCGTCCCGGGCGGCGCCACCTGCAGGAACTGTTGTGGGCTGTCGTCGAAGTACTGAGGCGTGGTGACGAATCCGGCGTACGCCCGGTAGCGACGATGGACCGGTTGGACCCTGCTGTTGAAACTTGCCATTGGCGTCACCTTCACATACTCCATTACGTGCGCAATCACATGCGCAGTCGAGAACTGGCAGGGTCGTAGATCGCCTCGCCGAGGACCCGGGCGGGGCGTTGCTCGCCGATCACCCGCACCGACAACTCGGTGCCCGGCCGGCAGTGCTCCGGGGCGAGGTAGGCGAACGCCAGACCTTGGTCGACGGTGTAGCCGTAGGCGCCGGTGGTGACGAGACCGATCGGGCGGCCCGTCGGCGCTCCGTCACCGTTCACCCCATCACCATTCACCCGATACACCGCGTCGGAACCGTGCACGTCGGCGACATCGGTGTCGACCGCCAGGTAGGCCAGCCGCCACCGGTAGGGGTACTCGCCCGAGGAGGCCGCAGCTCGCCGAGCCAGCAGCGCATCCCGACCGACGAAGTCGCCCTTGGCCGGGTGATCGGTCTTGACGAAGAGGTCGAGCCCGGCCTCGTCAGGACCGACGTCGTGGGTGAGATCGCGACTGATGCGGTAGCCCTTCTCCATGCGGAGCGAGTCGAGGGCGTGGTTCCCGACGTTGGCCACCCCGAGGTCCTCACCGGCTGACCACAACGCGTCGTAGACGACGCCGAGCTGGTCGGTCGACACATGCAGCTCCCAGCCGAGTTCACCCACGAAGCCGACCCGCAGTGCCCGGGTCTGAACACCGGCCACGTCGATAACCTGCGCCGCCAGCCAGCGGAACGAGTCGTTGTCCAGCGAAGCGGACGTACAACGGGCGAGCAACTCCCGACTCACCGGCCCGGCCACCGTGATGACGCCGTAGTCACTGGACACGACCCGCAGCTCGGCACCGGCCGGCCGGCCGTCGATCGTGGGCCAGTGGGTCTCGAAGAACTCCCGGTCCTTCTGCTCGCCGACGGCAGCCGACACCAGGTAGAAGTGATCGGCACCGTCATCGGCGGGGAGCCGGGTCACCGTCATCTCGCCCTCGATCCGCCCGGTCGGGGTGAGCAGATAGGTCAGGCCGATGCGGCCGACGGCGGGAAGCGTGTTGGTGGTGAGCCGGTCGAGCACCTCGGCTGCGTCGGGGCCGGTCAGCTCGAACTTGGCGAAGGCGGTGGAATCGAGGATTCCGACCCGCTCACGGACAGCCCGCACCTCATCCCGGACCGGTTCGAACCAGTCGGTGTGGCGGAAGGCGACCACGTCGGTCTGCGGCAGACCGGCCACGGTCGGATACCACTTGGGTCGCTCCCACCCGTAGACCTGGGTGAACACCGCCCCCCGATCCCGGAACCGTTCCACCAGCGGCGTCGGCCGGTAGGGTCGCTCGGCCGGATGCTCGAGGCCGGGGATGGGGGTCTGGTGCCGGAACTCGTAGTCCTCGGTGCCCTTGATGCGGCCGTAGCGGACTGCGTCGTCGGGCGGAACGAATCCGAAGCGGCGGGCGTCGTAGGCCCGCAGACTCACACCGGTCTCGCCGTGCACCATCCAGCGGGCCAGCTCGCGGCCGAGGCCCGGTCCGTCGGCGATGCCGACCTGCACGCCGACAAGCTGCCAGAAGTTCGGCACGCCGGAGGGACCGAGCAGCGGCTCACCGTCGGGCGTGTGGGCGATGGCGCCGCGGATCACCTGCTTGATCCCGTGCTCGGCGAGGATCGGCACCCGCTCGAAGGCCCGCTCCAACCAGAAGCCGATGCGATCGTAGTCGGCCGGGAACAGCGGGCTTTCGAGCGACCAGTCGGGACCCTCGGGGTGGTCGGGTCCGACCCAGGCGGCCTCGGCGTCGACCTGCTCGTAGATGCCGATGAGGCCGGACTCCTGCTCCTGGCGGACATAGCCCGACAAGTAGTCGTCCCGCATCACCGGCAGCTCGTGGTCGAGGGAGGCGAACTCAGGGATCGGGGTGGTGAGGAGGTAGGTGTGGAGGGCGTTTGCCATCGGTACCGACAGCCCGACCATGGCCGCCACCCGGTGGGCGTAACAGCCGGCCGCATTGACCACATGCTCGGCCTCGATGGTGCCCTGCTCGGTGACCACGTCGAAGCCGCCTCCGTCGGCGGTGGGCCGGCGGCTGATGTTGAGCACCCGGTTGCGGCGACTGACCCGCGCCCCCCGAGCCCGGGCCCCGGCGACGAGGGCGTTGGTGGCGCCGGACGGGTCGACGTGACCGTCGTTCGGAGTGAACACGGCGCCGACGATCTGGTCGACGTCGTAGAAGGGGTGCTTCTCGGCGATGAACGCCTTGTCGACCCAGTGCATCTCGTTGCCAACGTAGTCGGCCAGGCCGAGCTGGCCTCGCAGCCAGTCGACCTCCACCGGTTCGTAGGCGACACGGAAGCTGCCGCAGCGATGCCAGGTGGTGGCCACCCCGGTCTCAGCCTCCAACGAGGCGTAGAGCTCGCAGGCGTATTTGCGGAACGTGGCGAGGGTGTAGCTCGACACCGAGTGGGTGACCTGCCCGGCGGCGTGCCAGGTGGAACCCGAGGTCAGCTCGGCTTTCTCGACCAGCAGGGTGTCCGTCCAGCCCTCATGGGCCAGGTGGTAGAGGAGGCTGGCTCCGGTGATGCCACCGCCGACGATGACGACCCGAGCTCGATCAGGAACAGCCATTCGCACGACTGTACCATCTATAGCAGTAATTGGTACAACTGCACCATCTCCTCGCCCTCAGTGCTTCCCAACTGTGCGGCCCAGACCCGGAAACCCGGGCGACGAGCGCACGGTTGGGTATGGGATTGGTGGCGTCGATTCGATCGCAGGGTTCGATCGGACTAGATTGAGCGGTGGGTGCGAGCGGCACATGACACCACCTGAAGCCACGCGGCGTGGGCGGAGGAGTCGGCTGACATGTTCGCCACGGAATCGTCCGAATCATCGATTGACCGTCGGAGCTTTCTCAAGCACGGTGCCGCCGCGGCCGCAGCGGTGGCAGTCGGGTCAACTGCGAGCCCTGCGGTCGCTGCTACAACGTCTCATCCCATGTCCAGTCGAAAATCCCGCCCTCACTCCGACCTCGAGGAGCTGACCGTGGCGGAGATGCAGGCCGCCATGGCGGCGGGCAAGCTCAGCGCCGCCCGACTCGTCCGGGCCTACATCCAGCGGATCGAGAAGATCGACAACGGGCCCATCGATCTTCGTTCGGTGATCGAGGTCAACGCCGATGCGATCGAGATCGCCACGGCGCTCGATCGCGAGCGCAAGCAGGGGAACGTCCGCGGGCCCCTGCACGGGATTCCGATCCTGCTGAAGGACAACATCGACACCGACGACTCGACGCTCACCACCGCCGGTTCGCTGGCCCTGGTCGATTCCCGTCCCGGTGCCGACGCCACGGTCGCGGCCAAACTGCGAGAGGCCGGAGCCGTGATCCTCGGCAAGGCCAACCTCTCCGAGTGGGCCAACTTCCGCGGGTTCCAGAGCTCGAGTGGCTGGAGCGCCCGACGCGGCGCGTGTCGTAACCCGTACGTGCTCGACCGGAACCCGTGCGGGTCGTCATCGGGCTCGGGGGCCGCGGTGTCGGCCAACCTCACCGCCGTTGCCATCGGCACCGAGACCGACGGATCGATCGTGTGCCCGGCGACCGCCAACGGCATCGTCGGCATCAAGCCGACTGTCGGGTTGACCAGCCGGGCCGGTGTCGTCCCGATCTCCCGCACCCAGGACACCATCGGCCCGATGGGGCGAACCGTGGCCGACGCCGCCGCCGTGCTCGGTGCCATGACCGGCGTCGACGGCCGTGACGCCGCCACCGCAGACTCGGCCGGCAACTTCTTCACCGACTACACCCAGTTCCTCGACTCGAACGGCCTGGCCGGGGCCCGCATCGGGGTGGCCCGACAGCTCTTGTTCAACAGCCCGGAGACTACCGCCATCTTCGACGACGCGGTCGCAGCGCTATCGGCCGCCGGAGCCGTGGTGATCGACCCGGTGGAGTTCCCGTCGTTCGACGAGTTCAGCTCGTCGTCGGCCGAGTTCGACGTGCTGCTGTACGAGTTCAAGACCGACATGGCCCTCTATCTGGAGACCCGCGACGGCGGGCCGAAGACGCTGGCCGAGCTGATCGCCTTCAACAACGCCAACGCCGACGCCGAACTCAAGTGGTTCGGCCAGGAGATCTTCGACCTGGCCGAGAGCCGGGGCGGCATCGACGACCCCGGTTATGCCCAGGCGCTGGCCGACTCCCGGCGCATCTCCCGAACCGAGGGCCTCGACGCCGTCTTCGCCGAACACGATCTCGACGCCATCGTCGGGCCGACGGGCTCGCCGGCCTGGCCGACCGACCTGGTCAACGGCGACCACTTCCTCGGCGGCACATCGTCGTATGCGGCGATGGCCGGCTATCCGCTGATCACCGTGCCGATGGGCGATTCGTTCGGTCTACCGGTCGGTCTCACGTTCATGGGCCGCCAGTGGGACGAACCGACCTTGATCAAACTGGGATCCGGCTTCGAGGCCCAGCGCGGCGCCCGCATGGTCCCGCGGTTCCTGGAGTCACTCGGGAGGGAATAGCGGCACGCATGGCTCGGTGTCGGTCACGGTGATCCCACCCCGATCGCCGACCGTCACCGAGCCGTAGCGCTGAGCGAACACCGGCGGCAGTCGACGGTCACCCGGCAGCGACACCCAGAGTCGCAGCAGATGCCTTTGGCGGGTCGGGTCCACGTGGTCGACGAAGCCGGTGCGGTGGTGCAGCAAGGTGTGGTTGTGGACGAACTGGATGTCGCCGGGTTCGAGATCCATCGCCAGGTGAACGTCGGGTTCGTTGAGGATCCGGTCCCACAGGTCGAGCGCGGCGATCTGCTCGGCGGACGGGCGGGGCGCGCCGGCGAGGCGGGCCGCCGAGTCGATGTAGGTGCGCTGGTAGATCACGGTCAACCGGTCGTCGTACCACGACAACACGGGAATCTCGAACCAGGGGTCGGCGCCCTCGGGCACCTCACCCCGCCGGTCGGTGGCGATCGGGGCGAACAGGTGCGGCGCGAGGTCGGGGCGGCGTTCGACGACCAGCCGGTAAGCGGTCTCGGCGCTGGCCAGCAACGATCGACCGCCGGACGCCGCCGTCACCCGGCGCAGCAGCCCGGCGGCGTCGACCGAGTCGGTGTGGAACGTCTGACGGTCGCTGGTCTGGTAGATGCGGGTGGTCGGATCGGCCGGATCCCGCCCGAGGTCGGTCACGTGGCCGAGCAGATGGCCCTGGGCGTTCTGTGACCGAAGCGGCCCGAGCAACCGTCCGAGCAACAGAAAGCCGACCGCCTCGGTTCGGCGGTCGATCTCACCCACCGGGTACCCCCGGAGCAGCGTGAAGCCGAGGCCGTCGATGAGCTCGGCTCGGATCTGGTCGGTCAGCTTCTGCAGCGACGGCGGCACGCGTCCGGCCGGATCGAATCGGGTGAGATCGAGGTCCTGATCGGCGAGGACGTCGGCGGTCAGGCTGAACAGATCCTCGAGCTCGCCGTCGGTCCATCGCCGAGCCCAACGCTCCGGGGTCGCGGTGAGGTCCGAGCCCATCCAACCGGCCGATGTCGACGGCGGAATCGATGGCATCGGCACCGGCATCGGCATCGGCATCGGCGAGCCCCCGGGATCCGTCAATGGCGCCGGACCACGAACGTCTCGTCGTTGAACCACAGTCCGCCGTGGCGCTGGAGCACGGCGGTGGTGGCGTCGAGGTAGTCGCCGCTGATGGCCACCTTCTCGACCCGTTCGTCCTCGATCTGGGCCACGTAGATGGCGGCGTTCCAGGCCGCGAACAACGTGGATGTTCCGATGATGTTGCCGATCTCGGTCGGCAGGGTGTGCATGGAGTACCGGAGTTGGGACTGAGCGTCGGGAAGCGCCATCAGGTCGTAGTCACGAACCTCGTCGCCGAGTTCGGCGCGGAGGGCACTGATCAGCTCGTGGCGGTCGACGGGGAACGGATCCTCGTCGGGCCAGATCTCGTGGATGATCTCGAGTCCCGGGTCGTGGCCCATCGACTGGATGCCGAGCAGTACCCCGTGGCTGCGAAGGCTGCCGCTCAGCGGGGCCAGGATGCGTTTGACCTTGAACTCGGCCTCGACCCGTGACCGCCAGGGTTGCGAGGCGATCACGAGGTCGTACTCGGCCCGGGGTTCACCGGGCCGGGGGATGACGGCGTCGAGCGCGAACCGTTGGTCGGTGCGATGGATGACCAGCACCGTCGGGGTGACATAGAGCGGATTGCCGGTCTTTTCGCTGGGCCGTACCTGCCAGTTCTCGGTCAGGAAGTCGTGGAGGTTGCGAAGCTGGTCACCGAACTCGTGGGAACCGGTGCCAGTGAGTTCGATGTGACGGAAGACGAGGGATTCCTGCTTCTCGGTGGTGTTCGGCCACAGCACGGGAGCTTCGTTGTAGTGCAGGTTGGTGAGCGCGATCACGGTTTGCGGGTGTTCGACGAGACGATCGGGGAGTTTGTCGAGGGTGAGGCGGATGTCCTCGAGGCTGATCTCCTTGCCGGCGACGAAGAACGGGATGGTGGGAAACCGCTGGTGCATCGCCCTCAACAAGTTGGCCAGCACCGTCCCGTCGCCGATGCCGGCGTCGAACAGGCGGAAGGCCGGCGGCTGGGGTCGAAGGCCGTCGAGTTCCCGTCGGGCCCGCTCCGCCACCTGCCACTTCTCGTCGCAGGTGGTGACGAACGTCAGGTACTTCTGGCGGTTGTCGTAGAACCGGAACGGGCGGGGCTCGGTCGGGTTGGCGGTCATGTCGGCGTCACCGCACCGAGCCTAGCCCCTCTGCTTGACGCGCTCGAAGCAACCGTCGCTGTTGACTATCGTGGAGTTCAGGGACTCGTCGCCGGTCATCCTCGGTATTCATCCGTTCGGGAGCACCGAGCTGTACGACGACGGCGCTCAGTACCTCGAACACGTGAGTGCCTTCTGGATTGTCATCCATCTCGCCGCCACTCCCCTGCTGTTCGGGTTCCCACTGGTCATCTGCCAGCTCGCCTCGTTGATCCTGTTCTTCCAGGCGGCCCAACACACCACGGCCAGCGAGACCGGGGTGTTCCGAGTCGGGGTCACGCTCCTCATCGGCCTGATCGGCGTCATGGCCTGGGAGCTTCGCCGGGGGCCGCCATCGGCCAACCCGCCTCACGTTCATCGGCCGAGACCACCGCCTAGACGGGCCGCCCCTGTCAAGACACGACTGTACCAATCTGTATCTGATTTGGTACAGTTGAACCATTCATCAGGTCCCTGTCCTCGAACCTCCGGAGATTGATCTCGAGGCGCTACGCACCTACCGGCTGCGGCGGGTGCGGGAGCAGATGGCGGCCCGAGACGTGGCGCTGGCGGTATTGACCAATCCGGTCAGCCTCCGGTACGTCGCCGACTGGCGGGAGTATCAGACCTTCCAGTCCCACCTCCAGACCTACACCTTGTTCGTGCCGATCGACGGGCCATTGATGTTGTACGGCGCGTACGCCACCGTTCATCCCGTTGTCGACGAGTTCGGACCGACGCACGGGCTCAACGTGTTCGACGGCGGCGTGGCGGATGCGGACCTGGCCGAACGGGCCAGGCGGTTTGCCCACGACGTCCGGCGGCGAGTGGCCGGTGGCACGATGCGGGTGGCGGTCGAGGCCATGAGCCCCAGCGCCGTACAGGCGCTGGAGCGGGCCGGGCTCATCGTGGTCGACGCCGCTCCGCTCGTGGAGCAGGCCAAGTACGTGAAATCGACCGGGGAACTCGTCTGCATCCGCCACTCGATCGCCGTCGCCGAGGCCGCCCTCGACGTCATGCGGGCGGCGGCCCGACCGGGGGTGACCGAGAACGAGGTGTTCGCCGTGCTGCATCAGACCAACATCGCCAACGACGGCGACTGGATCGAGGGCCGCATGCTGTGCAGCGGACCCCGCACCAACCCCTGGTACCAGGAGGCCTCGGCTCGGCGCATGGAGACCGGTGACCTGCTGGCCGTCGACACCGACATGGTCGGCCCGTTCGGCTACGGCGCCGACATCTCCCGTACGTGGCCGATCCCCGCCGACGGCCCGTTCCAGGGTTCCCCGACCCCGCAACTGGGACGGGGGAACCCCAGAACGGTGGATCGCTCCGAGAGCTCCATGGCCATGGTGAAGGATCGCTATCAGCGAGCACACGCCGAGATCACCCACAACGCCCAGCTGCTCGGCCCGGGCCGCACCTTCAGAGAACTCAGCGACAAGGCCTTCCGCCAACCCGACGAATTCGTGGCCAACCGCTACGCCTGTATCGCCCACGGCGTCGGGATGACCGACGAGTACCCCCGCATCGCCTACCGCCAGGACTGGGAACAACTCGGCTACGACGGCGAGCTCGTGCCCGGCGCGGTGATCTCGGTGGAGAGCTTCGTCGGTTCGGAACACGGCGGGCCCGGCGTCAAGCTGGAGGACATGTATCTGATCACCACCACCGGGGCGGAGCGACTGTCGTCGTACCCGTTCGAGGAGGACCTGCTGTCATGACCGGCAACGCGGCGACCGGAAACGGCAAGACCGGCATCCCACCCGATGGGCCCAACGCCATTCTCAGCGCGCTGGCCGCCGCGCTCGATCAGCTCTCCCCCCAGGTCGAGCGGGCCGCCACCTACGTGCTCGACAATCCGGGGGAGATCGCCGTCAACTCGATGCGAACACTGGCCGACGCCGCCGGGGTCAAACCCAACACGCTGGTACGGATGGCCCGCGCGGTCGGGTTCGACGGCTACGAGGATTTCCGCGAGCCGTTCCGCCAGTACGCCGCCGAGGGCACGCTGTCGTTCCCCGATCGGGCCCGATTCCTGCAGACGATCAGCCAGGGCGGCAGTCACTGGTCGCTGGTGGCCGACATGGCCGGCGCGGCGATGGCCAACGTCGAGGCGTTGTTCGCCACCGTCGACGCCGACGACCTCAAGGCGGCGGCCGACCTGATCGACGGCGCCCGTCGAGCCAACATCCTCGGGGTCGGCACGGCCAAGACACTGGCCGACAACTTCGCCTATGTGGCCTCGATGGCGGTCGGGAACGTGGCGGCCATACCGAACGTCGGCCTGGCCATCGACGACGTGGCCCGCATGAACCCCGACGACGTGCTCGTGGCCATGACCTTCAGTCCCTACCGGACCGAGATCGTCGAGGCGGTCAAGCTGGCCGACCGGCGGGGCGTCCCGATCATCGCCGTCACCGACAGCCACGGCTCACCGTTGGTGCCGGTGGCCACGCACGCCTTCGTCATTCCCAACGACTCCCCACTCCCCTTCTCCTCGAACATCGCCGCCACCGCTCTGCTCGAAACGCTCCTGGCCTTCGTCGTGGCCGAGTCGCCCGGCGACGTGGCCACCGCCATCGACACCTTCCACAACAACCGCCGGGCCGCCGGCATCTACCACGACTGAACCTGCCCGAATCACAACCGAACCACAACCGAACGACAACGGAACCACGCCTGAGGAGCCGACCCCATGCAGTACGCCCACCCCGGACTCGCCCATCCCGAGTACTACGTCCCCGGCCTGCCGACCGACTACGTGGCGCAACGTTACGGCATCGATCCCGATCAAATCGCCAAGCTCGGCTCGGCTGAAAACCCCTTTGGTGCCTCACCGAAGGCCAAGGCCGCCGTCGCCGACGCCATGGACCGCCTCCACCTCTACCCGACCTGGACCGCCGAGCCGCTCCGGGAAAAGGTCGCCGAGGTCTACGGCTACAGCCCCGAGCAGGTGGTGTGTGGTGCGGGAGAGACCGAGATCATCTCGCTCATCATCCGGGCGTTCTGCGAACCGGGCGGTCGTATCCTGATGCCCGGTCCGTGTTTCCCGATCTACCACCTGTTCGCCGAGGCCGAAGGTCGGGTCCCGGTTCTGGCCCAGGCGGCGACCGATCGGACCACGATGGCGATGGACGTCGACGGCTACATCGAACACATCACCGACGACACCCGAATCGTGTTCATCACCAACCCCCACAGTCCGTCGGGAACCTGGATGACCGAAGCCGACGTCCGCCGCATCGTCGAGGCCGCACCCCACGCGCTCGTTGTCCTCGACGAGGCCTACGTCCACTACTCCGATACCGCCGGCTACATCCACCTGGCCCGCGACTACGAGCACCTCACCGTGCTCCGCACCTTCTCGAAGGCGTTCGGGTTGGCCGGGCTGCGGATCGGCTTCGGGGTTGCGCCGAAGCCGGTCATCGACGCCCTGCTTGCCGTCAAGACGACGTGGAACATGGGCCAGCTCCAGATCGCCGGTGGGGTTGCCGCATTGGACGACGACGAGCACGTGAACCGGACCGTCGACACCATCGTCGCCTCCCGGGCCTATGTGCAGGATCGGTTCGAGGATGGTGCGACCGGCCTCGACCGCTTCCGCATGGTTCCCGACAGCCGATCCAACTTCTTCCTCGTCGAGATCCTCGACCTCGACACCGATTCGACCAAGGTCTTCGAGGGACTCCTGGAGCGGGGCGTGATCGTCAAGGACGGCTCGATCTCGTTCCGGGGTCTCGACAAACGTTTCCTTCGCTGCGACGTCAACGTGAAGGAGAAGATGGATCAGCTGGTGGCCGCACTGGCCATCCTGCCATGACGACGGAGACCGGCAGGCGGGCGATCGACGGTCGCTACTACACCGACCCGGCGATCTTCGAAACCGAACTCGACGTGGTGTTCGCCCGGACCTGGCAGATGGTCGGCCACATCTCCCAACTGGCCGGGGCAGGAGATCTGATCACGGCCACCGTCGGTCGGGAACGGATCGTGGTGGCCAACGACGGCACCGGGCTGACCGCCTTCTACAACGTCTGCCAGCACCGGGGCCACCAACTGGTTCTGGAGGATCGGGCCACGATGGACGACATCTCGTGTCCCTATCACGCCTGGCTCTACGACCTGTCGGGACGGCTCCTCAAGGCCCGGCGTCTGCCGGCCTCCGCACTCGGCGACATCTGCGTTCCGCAGGTACGGGTCGACATCCTCGCCGGGTATGTCTTCGTGAATCTTGATCCCGACGCCGCCTCGCTGGCCGACACCGCCCCGGAGGTCGAGGCGGCGCTCTTGGACCTGGCCCCGGCGGCCCCGCAGCGGGTGCTGACGGCCCGCCTGACGCATGAGTTCAACGCCAACTGGAAACTGGCGATCGAGAACTACAACGAGTGTTACCACTGCCCCAACGTGCACCGCTCGTTCACCACCGGGGTGATCGACCCGAAGACCTTTCTCATCACCCCGAAGGGGCAGACGATCTGGCACACCGCCTCCGCGGCGCCGCCGGACCGTCGCCCCTATGAACTCGACGAGGACGACACGGGCTATGGATCGTTCTTCGTGTGGCCGGTGTCGTCGATCCAGTGCTACCCGGGCCGGATCCTCAACACGTTTCGCTGGGTGCCGCTGGCGGTCGATCGCACTCTGTTGATCCGGGAGTGGTGGTTCGACCAACCCGAGCCGACCGATGAGCAACGCAAAGCGATCGAACTCGACTGGACGACGACGGTGGCCGAGGACTTCGACCTGATGGAGTCGGTGCAGCACAACATGTCGAGTCGGGGCTACCGACCGGGGCCGCTCGTCGTCGATCCGAGCGGTACCGCCGACGTCCACCACGAGAACGCCGTCCCCCATCTGCAGGCGCTGGCCTTGGCCGCACTCGGCGATGCCTGAAAGCCCTGCGACGACGGCCTCCCGGGAACTGGCCGAGTTCCTGACCGGCCTTGCCGGCGTCATCGACGGCCGGCTCACCGCTTCGGCCACCGACTATCTGGTCGACACGCTCGGCTGCATCGTGTTCGGTTCACAGCAACCGTGGTCGCAGGCGGTGATCGGTCACGCCCTGGCCACCGGCGCCGACGGACCGTGCACCGTGGTCGGATCCGATCCGGCGGCGTCGACCACCCCCGCCATGGCCGCGCTCGCCAACGGAGCCTCCGCCCATGCGTTCGAACTCGACGACGTGCACGAGGAGGCCATCAGCCATCCCGGAGCGGTGGTGGTCCCGGCGGCGTTGGCGGTCGGTCAATCGGTCGATGCCACGGCGGCCGATGTACTGGAGGCCATCGTCATCGGCTACGAGGCGATGGGACGGGCGGGAATCGCCGTCGGTCCGGCCGCTCACATGCTGGGTGGCTTCCACCCGACGTCGATGTCAGGTGTCTTCGGCGCGGCCGCCGCAGCGGGACGGCTCCTCGGGTTCGACGCAGCGCTCCTCAACCACGCGTTCGGGATCGCGACCACGTTCGCGTCGGGCACGATGGAGTTCGCCGCGTCCGGTGGCATGGCCAAGCGGGTGCATGCCGGGCGAGCCGCCGAGGGCGGTGTGACCGCGGCGCTGCTGGCGGTCGGTGGGTTCGAGGGTGCAAACGACGGATTGGCCGGCCGGTACGGGTTCTGCCGGGTCTTCACCGACGCCCCCCGGGTCGAGTTGCTGACCAAGAGTCTGGGTGAACGATGGATGATCGACGAGATCACCGTCAAGCCCTACGCCGCATGCAGCGACATCCACCCCATGATCCAGGCCGCGACCGAGTTGCGCCACGAAACGGGGCCCGACAGCCTCCCGGTCGATCGCATCACGAAGATCGAGGCCGAGGGTCCGACCAAGGCAGCCGAGCAGAACAGTCTCGACGGCACGACCTCGGTCATGGCCGCCCAGTACTCGGCCCAGTGGAACATCGCGGCGGCCCTCGTCACCGATCCCGGCGACCCGGCCACCTACGCCCCGGACCGCATCATCGACCCGGCCATCGCAGCCCTTCAGTCGAAGGTGGTCGGCGTCACCGCCCACCCCGAGTTCGACGCCACCTACGCCTGGAAGATGGGCGGACGGGTTCGGATCACCCTCGACGACGGCTCGGTCCGGGAACGGACCGTGCACGGCCAGATCGGCTCGATGCACGCACCGCTGACCGCTTCGCAGATCGACGCCAAGTTCGCCCGGGTGACCGGCGGCCTGTTTCCCGATCCACCGGCGGCCGCAGCAGCGATCCGGGCGGCGGCCGGCACACCCGGCGCGACGGCGTCGGAGCTCGTCGCGTCCCTGGGCACTGATTCGTAGACGAGCGGATTCGTCCAACCTTGTGGCGACTTCTCGGGCGACCGCGCGGTTGCGACCCGGACTGCTAGGGTTCGGCTGACAAGGCGGGTCGCGACGTCTTCGGATCCATTGGCGGAGGAAATCTTTGGTCGCGCGAACACAAAACCGAGGGCGAACCCGTTCGCTGTTTCGGTTCGTCGCGCTCGCACTGGCGTTGTCGGTGTCGGCGGGAGCGCTGACGATACTGGCCGTCGCCTACGGCGACGACATCGTGTCGGCCCTGCTCGGGGCCGCCGACTCGACCGATGCCGACGCAGCCGACGGCAACGTCATCAGCTCGACGGAAGTGCCGAGGGACTGCTCGCCCCAGCCTCCGACCTCGACCGAACCCATCGCGGCCACCGATCCGGCGACGATCGTGATCGAGCTCAGTCGACGGCTGAACACCTGCGCCGATCGGGTGGTGCTCGCCGGGACCGACCCGGCCGCCCGCTGGACCGCCGCTCAGGCGGCGATCGACAGCGACGCTGTGTACCTCCTGGCCGGTGACGAACCCGATCCGCAGCTCCTGGCGGAACTCAACCGCCTCGCCCCCGAGGAGGTACTCCTCGTCGGCGCCCCTCCGGCGACCTCGGCGACGTTGACCGGCGATTGGGAGTTCACCGAACAACCCGCCGACCCCATGGCCCAGCCACCGATTCCACCTGACGGCGACGGCTCGGTGTTGTGGTCGCTCGACGGGGCCGATCCGGACCTGGCCGCCCTTCTGGCACCGGCCGCCACCCGTGCCCGGGCCGCGGTGGTCGAACTCGGCGCGCGGGCCGGGTCGACAACGGCGCCCGACTGGTTCGAGATCGCCGCTGAGGTCGTCGACCGGCTGCGGGCGGCCGAATCAATGCAGCTCATCGGCTCGTTCTCCGCCACCGACGTCTGGCAGCTCGGGGCGCTCCGGTCGGGGACCGAATTGCCGGGGGGAGGCCTGACGATCGGGCCGGACAAACGCTACATCGCGTTCTACGGAGCGCCCGGCACGTCGCTGCTCGGCGTGCTGGGCGAGCAGGATCCGGCGGCCACCCTCGACCGCATGCAACCCCTGCTCACCGAGTATCAGACCGATGACGGGGTCGTTGTGGTCCCCACCTTCGAGTTGATCGCCACCGTCGCCGCCGCCGATGCCGGCGACGACGGCGACTACTCCAACGAGACCCCGGTGGCCGCTCTCCGTCCCTACGTCGACCACGCGGCGGAGAACGGCGTCTACGTGCTGCTCGATCTCCAACCCGGTCGCACCGACTTCCTGACCCAGGCCAAACGGTATGAGGAGTTGCTGACCCAGCCCCACGTCGGCTTGGCCCTCGACCCCGAGTGGCGACTCGCCCCTGATCAGCGGCACCTCCGCCAGCTCGGTTCGGTCGACGCCGCCGAGATCAACGAGGTGTCGGCCTGGCTGGCCGACCTGGTGCGTCAACACGCCCTGCCCCAGAAGATGCTGCTGATCCACCAGTTCAACCTGTCGATGGTGACCAACCGATCCGCCATCGAGGAGAGGCCGGAGCTGTCGGTCGTGATCCAGATGGACGGCCAGGGTCCGCTCGGCACCAAGTACGGCACACTTGCCGCGCTGGTCCGTGGGACGGAGGACGGCCACTGGCGCTGGGGTTGGAAGAACTTCTACGACGAGGACGCCCCGATGGCCACCCCCGCCCAAACCCTCGCCGTCGACCCCCAACCGGTCTACGTCAGCTACCAGTAGCCGACCGGGCGGGGCGCGCCTGCTGGATCGGCCGGCTGGCCCCGGCCCTGGTCAGCAGGTAGCAGCTTCGTCCGTGAACGACAGAACGTGACGAGCGGGGAGCTCGACCCGGTAGGTCTTGAACAGGTTCCGAGACGGTCAGCGGTGACCAAGGCGCAACATCGGGAAGCCGAGCATGTCCATGACCGAGCCTCTACGAACGTTGATCGTTTCATGGCGCGCAGCACGGGCGCGGCGTCGGGCAAGCCAGCGACTCGTGTCTTGGTGCGTCAGAGCCCTCGTCCCCCCTGTTTCGGCGTGGCGGGACGACGTTGCGGCCGAGGTTCCGGGGTCCTGGCCAGAGATTACGGGCCGAGGGCGGTTGCGATGCGGTCGACGACCCGGGCCGGGTCGGCGTACCAGTCACTCAGCGGGACCCGCAGGATGCGCCAACCGAACGCATCGAGCACCCCGGCCTCGGCCACGAAGCGGGCGTGGACCGACGAACCCGGCGTCGGTTCGAGCAGGAGGCCAAGCCGGCGATCGGTTGCAGCAGAGCCGTCACCGCCGGCCGAGTCGGGGGCACCGGCCGATCCATCGGCGGCGGCCGGTCCATCTGCTGCGGCCGACACGGCAACGTCGATGCGGAAGGATGAACGGCCTACCGAGATCTCGGCCGACAAGCCCCGCTGACGCAACGCCGCCGCCACCTGCTCGGCCACCGGCGATGCCGATCGGGCGGCCGCCGGACCGCCGCCGTCGAGGTCGGCGACCTGGGCGTCGAGGATGGCCTGGGCCGTGGCCTGATCGCCGACGCTCTCGGCTTCCGCGTAGCGGAGGAACCCGGCGAGATGATTGGCCCCTTCGTTGTGCACGTTGGTGACGTCGGACCCTCGCATCGACGCCACCACCGCCATATGCCGCTTTGCCCGGCTGAAGATCACGTTCAGCCGTCGCTCACCGCCCGCGTTGTTGATCGGGCCGAAGTTCATCTTGATCCGCCCGTCGGAGGCCGGCCCGTAACACACGCTCATGATGATGATGTCGCGCTCGTCGCCCTGGACGTTCTCGAGGTTCTTGACGAAGAGCCCGACGAACTCGTCGTCGTCGGTGCGGGTCAGCTCCCGCTCGTAGCGTTCGGCGAAATCCGAGTCGATGGTGGCCAGCTCGTCGAGCGAGTCCTCGATGGCCGACTGCTGGGCCTCGGAGAAGGCCACGACACCGATCGTGGGCCCGCCCCGCTCGCCACCGTTTCGTCGCAGCAGCCCGCGGACCAGCTCGGCCACGTAATCGGCCTCCGGCCCGTTGCGCCGATCCCGATACTCGCCGTGCTCACAGAAGTGATGGGAGATCGGGCGGGCGAGCAGTTCAGCGACGCCGAACCCGACGCCACCATCGGGACCATCGATACCGGACACCATGATCGACGGCCGAACCGCGGACCCGGGAGCGGTGTCGGGCACCGTGGCCAGCCGCCCCTGATAGAAAGCGTGGTTGCTGTAGGCGATCAGCGACTCCGATCGGGAGCGGTAGTGCCAGTTCAGCAGGGCCGAGTCGAGAGCCTGATCGGCCTGGGTCAGGAAACTGTCGGCGTCGAGGGTGATCGACAGGCGGAACCCCTCGTCGTCCACGATCACATCGGACTCGTCGTCGTCGGTTGACGAGAAGAACCGGGTCGGCGGCATCTGCATCCGGTCGCCGACCACGATGACCTGCGGGGCCCGGAAAACCGTCGGCACGGCGTCCTCCACCGGGATCTGACTGGCCTCGTCGAAGATCACCGCATCGAAGTGGGCCTCGGTGAGCGGCAGGGTGTCGGACACCGACAACGGGCTCATCAGCCAGATCGGCCGCAGATCCCGCACCACCACCCCGCTGTCGCCACTCGACATCTCGCGGATCGACCGGAACCGCATCTTCTTGTCGTACTCCCGCTCGACGATCCGGCGGCCCGCGTTGTAGGTCTTCTTGCGGGCCTTGTCGTCGTCGCTGCGACCCGCCATCGACGCCTCCGAGTGGGCGACGTGGTCGAGGAACGTCCGCCGGGCCCTCGACAGGGCCACGGCGGCGTTCGCGTCGAGTAGAGCACGGTGGATCCCGGCCAACCGGTCCACGGCCTCGTCGAGTCGGGCCCCGGTGAACGATGCATGGTCGATCGTGGCGGCCCAGGCGTCGAGTTCGCGGCGGATGACGGCGGCCTCGATGCCATCGAGGGATGCGTCGGCGTCGAGGACGATGGTCAGGTCGGGTTCGTGCTCGACGGCGATGGCCGACCAGCCGACCAGAGCGGGCTCGATCGCCACCGGTGTGCCCTCGAGGCTCCGACCGATGGCGGCCAGATCGGCGGTGGTCGCCCGCTCCCCCACGAGCACGGCCGACGCCGCGGCCGATAGTCGGGACAACCGCTGGAGCGCGTTGCCGACCGCCGGGCCGGCGGCCAGGCAGTACCGGAAGGCCGGACTGGCGTGGTGACGATCGACGACGTCACGCAGCTCGGCGATGTCGGCCGTGCCGTAGCGTTGCAGCCCCTCCTGTTCGACGGCCATCACGGCGGCGTTGGCTTCGTGGTGGGCGGCAAGCTCGGTCAACACGTCGGTGACCGTCGGCGGAACCTGGTGCTGATCGAACCGGTACGACTCGACCACCAGCCGCTTCAGTGAACGCCAGCGCCCGTTCAGGAACGCGAACAGCGATCCCTCCTTCGCCCGGGCCAGCGCCAGACCGGTGGCGGTGTCGGCGGGGCCGAGCGGCGCCGACCAGCGGTCGAGGACCTCAGCCGTCGACGCGGCCGCGGCTCGGCGATCCTGCAGCTCCCCGGCGGCCGCCCGCAGATCGAGATGGGCCGGTGACCGAGGATCGAGGGCGGCGACAGCGGTCGAACCGGCGGAGAGGACGGCCCGGATCGCCGGGGCGAAATCAGCCACGGTGTCGAGCTCGGCCCGGGTCATGGAGGCAAGGGCACCGCCGATGTCCCCGTCGCCGACCATGGCCGACCCCGGCGAGGCCATCACCTCCTCAGCAGCCGCCCTGAGTTCACCCCCGACCTGTCGGCAGGCAGCGATAACGTCGCCGCCGGCGATCACCGACGGCCGGATCCGCAGCGGGTCATGCTCACCGAGAGCCCGGAGCGGTCCCGCCGACGAGAGCAGGTCGGCCACCCGATCGAGAGCCGGACGGAGCCTGAGCCACCGCTGTGACGACAAGCCCTCGACCGACATCACCGCGGCCGAATGCCCGTCGGTCGAGGGCGGCCGGTCATCGGACCCGGAGTCGGAGGCGGCCAGCAGCGCCAGCCTCTCGACCGCCTCCCCAACCGGCATCCGATCGTCCACGGGGCGACCGAGCTCGGCCGTCATCGCCTCCAGCGGTCGGGTGACCCGGTCGGCCTCGGCCAGCATTTCGGCCCGCCGCTGCTCGGGATCGGCACGCACCGAGCCGTCGCCGTTGCCGGCGGCGTCCGCATCGACGTCCACGCCGTCCTCCAGCCACCGGTGGTAGGTGGCGCCCAATTCCTTCACGAACTGCTTGCGGTCGAGTTGTGAGTCGTGGATGGTGGCCGTCAACTCGCCGAGGCCGACCTGGCGCAGCCGCTGGGCGACAACGTCGATCGCCGCCCGCTTCTCGCAGACGAACAACACCCGCTTGCCCTCGGCGACGAGCGCGGCGATCACATTTGTGATGGTCTGGCTCTTGCCGGTCCCCGGCGGGCCCTGGATGATGAACGAATCACCCCGCACCGCCCGCTGCATGGCCCGAGCCTGGGCGTCGTCGGCCGGCAACACGATCCGTTGTGCCAGCGACAGCGGCTCGGTCGGCGCCGCCGACGCTGCGACCGGAGCCGACCGATGCGGGCTGAACAGCGCCTCGAACGGACCCGTGAACGGCGCCGCGGTGGTATCGATCGCGGACCGGCCGAGCACCTCGTCGTAGTCGCGGGCCAGGCTGGTTCGCCGGGAACCGAGCATGGCCAGCGTCACCGAACAGAGGTCGACCTCCCACCGCTCGGCCGACACGTCGGCCATCTGGCTGCTGTAGGTGGTGCTCGTCCGCTGCCCGAGTTCAGGCCCGGCCCCGACACCAGGACCCGACCGGACCCCGTGGTCAACGGCCGACTGCCGTCGAGGACGGGGCGCGGCGCCGGCCAGTTCCCGCATCGGCAGCTCGGAGGCCTGCACGAACCGCTGATACAGCGCGAGGCCCAGCGGCCGCCAGTCGTCGTGATCGTAGGAGTGCTCCTGACGGCGCCATCGCCCGGAGGTCGCCAGCGTCTTGGCCCGGCGGCGACGGTAGTTGTCGACCCGTAACCGGGCCTGGCGCCGCAGCAGCTCGATGCGGGGTTTGTCGACGAGCTCGATCGACACCTCGGGCGCGGTCCGCTGCACCTGGCGCTCCAGATCGGCGACGAACCCGGCCACCTCGTCGGGCCCGGCCCCAACCGTGGTCGGCAGCGCTATGTCGAAGCGGCTCTTGAACACGTGGCGCAGGATCGGGTTGACCGTGGCCTCTTCGGTGTCGGTCTCGAGCTGGTAGCGAACCGTGACCCCTTTCCTGCGGGTCAGCTCGGCCGGCATCAGAAGCAGGGGCGAGGAGATCGTCTCGTCGGTCTCCGGGTCGAGCCAATGCAGGAAGGCGACGATGAGGCGGAGCCGGCTGTGGCCGGTCTCCAGCCGTACCTTCCGCTCGGCCGATATCAGCTTGTTCAGCGTCGGGGCCAGATACGGGGTCTCCTCGAACCGGCACCACCGGGCCAGGTCCACCGACTTGCCGCTACGCAGGCGGCGGTTGCTCGGATCGGTCCAGGTCAGCAGATCGTCGGCCTTGATCCGGTCGACGTTGAGCATCAGGGGCACCGACGCCTCGGTGAGCGACACGCTGGACCCGGTCGGACGGAAGTACAGCTGGCGATTGCGGCGGGTCGTGTCGAACACCCGGTCCCGCAGGATGGTGAGGACCTGGCGTCGCCAGTCGACGTGGGGCTCGTAGGCAGGACCGAGGTCGAGGTCAGTGGGCAGATCCCGGTGGTGTTCGAGACGGGCGACCACATGAGCGAGATCGGTCGGGCGCCTGGCCCGGATCGGCTGCACCATGTCGGTCAAGACGTTCAGGACCACGGGATGCAGATCGGGGTTCAGCCGGCGGGGGTGGCGGTGATGGAGAGCCAGCTCGTCGATCCCCTCGGGCGTGGCGAGATCGAGGCCGAAGGCGTAGCTGCACAGCCAGAGACCGGCGAGGTGCACGTCGGTCAGCTGATCGTGATGGCCGAGCAACTGCTCCCAGGCCCGGTAGCCGACGACGAACATCGACCGATCGGGGTGGGGCGGCGACGCCGGATCGCCGGGATCGAACACGTCCTCGCTGCGGACCGATCCCCACGGACCGGCGCTGTCAGGGCCGGCGTCGAGATCGATGTGGCGATGGGCGGCGACAGCCACGCCGGCCTGCTCGGCCCGGGCGGCGATCGCGTCGACGGCCCGCCGGTTGTTCTGCTCGGTGGCCGACTGGGAGCTGGTCACGCTGACCACCCGACCGTCGTAGGAGACGGCAGACACCCCGGACGCCCCGGTGACCAGACCCTGACGGTGGAGCCGGTCGATCTGGCGCAGCAGCGGGAGCCCGACGGCCAGCACGTCGCCGGTGCGGGGCAGACTGCCCGACGCGGTGGCCTCGCTCAGCAGCCGGGCGAACGTCACGGCGTGGTGTCCGCTCGAAGTGCGGCCACTTCGGACCGGGTCTGCTCGGTGGCTCTGGCCAGGATCTTGTCGAACTCCTCGGCCACCCCCTGCCGCTCGGCTTCGGCCGACATGGCCCGTAGGTCGGCCAGGTCATCGACCTCGTCGTCGACCAGAGCAAGGTCGACGAGCAGCGACGCCGCAAACCACCGCACCGATGGCGACAATTCGGCCAGCTCGCCGTTGCCGACCGGTTTGCCCTCTTCGGCCCCATCGGCCCGGTCTGCCGCAAGGTCCACATAGTGGGCCAGGTAGTCCGTCACCGTGTCGGAGGCCGATGAGCCGGTGGCCGTGGCCAGCACCCGGGCCGCCAACGTCCGCAACCGTCGCTGACCGAGGAGGTCGAGTCGATCGAGATCGTCGGGCCCGTTGATCAGGGTGGCCAGCACGCCCTCGACGGCGTGCCGTTGCCCGGCCACCTGGCACGCCGCCAGGCAGGCCACGCGGATGTGGAGTTCCGGATGGGTCCAGGCGGTTGTGGCCCGGGAGTCGAGGGCGAGGATGTCCTCGGCTTGGCGGAGATAGGCCGCCGGATCGACGTGGCGGAGGCCCGAGCCGACCTTCACCATGGCCGCCACTGAGGTCTCGAGATCGTCAAGCACCGCAACGGCCGCTGCGTCGGCCCAGACCTCGGTGTGGAGACGCAGCCGGCGGGCCGTCTCGATCACGGTGTCGTCGGCTCCCGGATCGGAGGCGAGCCGGTGGATCATCTGGTCGAGCACTTCGAAATCTCGATCGGACCGGCGCCACAAGGCGATGTGGGCCAGCTCGTGAGCGAGGATCACCTGCTGCTCCGACGGTTCCAGCAGTTCGAGCAGATCACCGCCGAACACGACGTTGACCTGCCCGTTGAGTCGGAACACGTGGGCGTTGCGTTCGCTCGAACCGAGCTCCTGATAGAGGGCCACGGGTTCGGTGATGGCGAACGCGTCCCGCAGTAGGGTGGCGTGGGCCACCAGCACATCGTGCACGCCCCCGTCGAGCCGAATGGCCGACTTCAGCAGTTCGAGTTCGGCCTCGTCGTCGCTTCGGGCGCTGAGTTGCTTCGACTCGGCGAACCACCGCCACAGCTCGGGCTCGGTGGCGGTGAGGAAGTCACGCAGCTCCGTGTGATATGTGGGGGTGGGGAGTTCCACCAGCTGAACGGGAGTCATGGTGCTGCCGACCGCCGCCTCAATCCAGGTTCCAGTCGATCGAGCCGACGATGCAACGGGCGATTTCGTCGTCGGCCGCCGCCTCGTAATTGACGTTGAGGGCCAGCAGGTTGGGCTGGCCATCGACGACTTCGACCTCGTCGAAGAACACCTGCAGCTGGTTGGGGTCGCCGGTCACGATGGTTTGGGTGCCGGTGACGCCGCTGTAGTCGATCGGTTCGACGACGGCACCGGGTGAGCCGGCAATCGACCCGGAATACCAGCCGTAGTCGTAGAACACCTCGACGCCGTTGTCGCCGGACCATTGCCCGACCTCGGAGTCGACGCCCTGCGGGGCCTGGTCGACGAAGTCCGCCGGCACCGAGAACGAGAACGCACTGGCCACGACCCGTTGCCAGGTCGTGTCGGGACAGTTCGTCTCGGCCACCTCGGCGCCATGCCGGGTACCCGACCCGCTGCCGTCCTCTCCGCCTCCGTCACCGCAGCCGGCCGCCAAGGCGAGGACCACCGTCGCCACGAGCATCGAACGTCGGCATCGAACCAAGCCCATACGTGATCCCCGTCGACCGATCGGGTCAGCCAATGACCCGGTTGGCCACCTCACCCAACAGGGCGACCCGGCCCGGAATGTGGCCGTTGCCCGGCGCGTTGAGGGTGAGGCCGTCGAGCCCGGTGGCCATGAAGGCCTCCAACCGCTCGCCGACGGTGTCCGGATCACCGTGAATGAGCACGCTCTTGACCATGTCGATGACCTCGTCGTTCCAACCCTTGACGGCGGCCATCGCCCGCAGGTCGGCGTCGGCCTCCTCCATCGTCGGGGCCACATTGCACATGGTCATCGCGGTGACGGCGATCTCCGAACGATCGCGTCCGAGTCGCTCGCAGTGGGCGGCGAGGGCGTCGAACTTGCGGCCGATGTCGTCGGGTCCGACGCTCACCAGGTTCGACTCGTCGGCGTACTGGGCCACCATGCGCAAGGTCTTCTTCTCACCGCTGCCACCGATCATGACCGGGACCCGGGAGATGGGGGGTGGGGAGTTGACGGCGTCGGTCACCTGGTAGTGCTTGCCGTCGAGTGACACCTTCTCACCCCGAAGCATCGGGATGATGATCTGCAGCGCCTCCTCCAACTTCTCGAACCGGTCGGTGAACGTGCCGAACTCGTAGCCGAGCGACTGGTGCTCCAGCTCGAACCAGCCGGCCCCGATGCCAAGCGTCGCCCGTCCGCCGGACACGTGGTCGAGGGCGGTGATCTCCTTGGCCAGCAGCGTCGGGTTGCGGTAGGTGTTGCCCGTGACCAGGGCTGAGAGGCGAACCGACGAGGTGTGTTGGGCCAGCGCGGAGAGCAGCGTGTAGCACTCCAACATCGGTTCGTCGGGCGCGCCGATACCGGGCAGCTGGTAGAAGTGGTCCATGACGAGGACCCTGTCGAACCCGGCCTCCTCCGCCTCCTTGGCCTGGGCCACGATGGCACCGAACAAATCGGCGTTGGCCGTGTCGGGATAGGTGAAGTTGGGGATCTGGTAGCCGAGTCGGGTCATGGGCGCTGCCTCCGGTAGTTGTCGGGTCAAGGTTCTTGCGATCGAGGCCGGGCGGAAACCGCCTGCCGAAGAGCCATGTGATCGGAGGAGGTCAGCCTACTGGCGGACCTCCTGCGCATAGAGATCGCCGCTCAGGTATTTGAGGCCCGAGTCGGGTTGGAGGGTGACCACCTGGTGGCCGGGCCCCAGCTCCCGGGCCAGTCGGACGGCGGCCGTGATGCTGGCCCCGCCGCTGGGGCCGGTCCAGACGCCCTCGGTGCGGGCCACCGTACGGGCGGTGGCGAACGCCTCGTCCGTGCTGACGGTCTCGACCCGGTCGTGGCTGTCGGGAGTGATCAGCTGGGGCACGAACCCGACACCGCCGCCCTCGATCCGGTGGGTTCCGGGTGGGTGTCCGGAGATAACCGCCGACTCGGCCGGCTCGACAACGGTCCGCACGACGTTCGGCCATCGGTCGCGGATCGGACGGGTCAGACCGGTGTAGGCACCGCCGACGCCGACGTAGGCGACGGCACCGTGGATTTCGCCGTCAAGCTGCTCGAGGAGCTCGGTGCCGATACCCATATACCCGTTGAGGGTGTCGAGGTTGTTGAACTGGTCGGTGGCGAATCCTCCGGTCTCGGTCACGATCTCCGCCGCCCGCTCCTGCATCTCCGGTACGAGGCGAGGATGGATTCCGTGGTCGCTGTGGACGATCTCCAGCTCGGCCCCGAAAGCCAGCATCGACTTGAGCTTCTCCTCGGCGAAGACGTTGGACGACACGATCCGCAGCGGGTAGCCCTTGATCGCACAGACGAAGGCCAACGACGTGCCGGTGGAACCGCCCGTGTACTCGACGACGGTCTGCCCCGGCGACAGGTCGCCTCGGGCCTCGGCCCCCTCGATCATGGCCAGCGCCATGCGGTCCTTGTAGGAGCCGGTGGGGTTGGCCGCCTCCAGTTTGACCCAGACGTCGGCCGCACCGTCGCCGGGGAACGACGACAGCTTCACGACCGGCGTGTTTCCAATGCCCGACAGGGCTCCCGGTCGATGGACCATGGGGCGACCTCCGGGCCCGACGATAGCACGGCGCCCGCAGCCGCTCGCCGGGGAATGCGCTTCCGCCCGAACCGATTGGGGGCGTCAGAGGTGGAGGGCGAGGAACTCCCGGGTCCGCTCCTCGGCCAGGGCCGCGGCGTCGGCATGGTACGAGGCCCGCACGTCGCAGTTGAATCCGTGACCGGCGTCGTCGTAGACGTGGACGATCACGTCGGGGTGGCGTTCGGCCACGGTGTGCACGCCGTCGAGGGGGATGGCCTGATCGAGCGCCCCGAAGTGCAGCATCGTCGGGACCTGCGGTGTGCGGTCGATGAAATCGATGACCTGGCCGCCGTAGTAGCCGACGGCCGCTGCGATCGGCAGCGACGCCGCGGCCAGCCAGGCCATCGAGCCGCCGTAGCAGTAGCCGATGACGGCCACCGCGCCGGTGCCGGACACGTGCTCGACCCCAGCGGCGACGTCGAGCACCGAGTCGTCCCACGACAGCTTCTGCCGCAGCGACCGCCCCTGCTCGACACCCTCGGCGGTGTAGTCGAGTTCGACGCCCCGCTCGACCCGGTCGAACATCGCCGGGGCGATGGCGCGGTAGCCGAAGGAGGCGTAGCGGTCGACGACGGAGCGGACGTGGCTGTTGACGCCGAAGATCTCCTGCACGATGACAACCGCCGCGGTGGCCCGGTCGGGGTGGACCTCGTACGAGTCGAGCTGATGGCCGTCGGATGCGGTGAGCTGGGTCATGGCCTCGATGCTACTGGGATCGTACCGGTCTAGACCGTCGACAACCCCACCCACCCAGGCGAACTTTTCCGGGCCGACGACCCGTTTGCAGCAGCTTCTGCGAGGTGTCGACCCGACGGGTGGGTCGAGAACCCCGAAAAGTTGCCAGGGATGGGTTAGTCGTTGTCGGTGAGACCGGCCCCGGCGCCCCGCAAGCGTGACTCCTCGCTCACGGGCACGTAGGTTCGCCGTGCCCAGCGTGCGAGCCGATCCCAGTCGGCGGTGTCGACGGCGCAACCGCTGGTGAGAGACCGTTGCGACGCCGCCTCCAGCTCGGCGGATGTCATCACATCCGGCGGGCCGTTGCGGCCGTCCGGAGCGACTCCGAGGATCACGTCGTGGCCGACGCCTGCGCCCAGTGCTGAGGCGCTCCCGGCCCGAATTCGCAACCCGTCACCGGACCGGTCCATCGCCACCGGTCCGTCCGGGGTCGACCAGCGGGCGGCCAACCGACTCGAACCGTGACGAGCGACGAACGGGACCAGCAGCAGCGGATGGGTCAGCGAGTCGACCTCGAGTGAGCGTGGCGACGAGCCATCAGCAGATGTCCCGTCGGTCCAATCCAGTTCGACCGCCGCCAGTTCCGCCATGGAGGGGGCGACCCGCAACGCAGGCAGCGGATCGCCGCCGGTGGACCGGAGCCGAATCACCCCGTCGGCACGATCGATGACAGGGATCACGGCAGCTTCCGCCATCGATCGTTTGTCGAGCGCCGACAGGAGCATCGCAACACCGGGAAGCTCACGCTCACACAACCAGCGGACAGCGAAGCCCATCTCCTCGGCGATGCCCTCGGGATGGCCACGGCCCCGAACCGCCTTGGCCGCCGTGGCGGCGATCTCGTTCAGGGACATGATCACCGTGGATCACGCTCCGTCGAGGTGGGGCAACAGCATCCACCGGTCGCTGTCGGACACACCGAGCTCGTCGGGCAGCGGCGCTCCCTGATACATCGTGATACGGGTCCATTTGTCCGACTTTGGGTCGAACTTCGTGGCTCCGAACACCGACAGTTTGAAGCGCAGCATGTCGATCGCCATCAGGTCCCGACCGATCAGGTTGTCGCGGATCTCGCTGTAGGGGTGGAGGGCCGCGGTCTGCACCCGGCGCACGGTGTGGCGATGCTCCGGTCGCCGCAGGAGGAACTCGGCCATCGTGATCTGCGGATCGGCCATGGCGAGTGTGGCGCAAAGCCGGCCGACGTCTCGTGCCACGGCAAGCGGATGCTCGAGGTCGGCCCCGGGTTCGCCACGCCGCTCCCCCAGCCTCGGTTCCAGCTTCTCCTCGGAGGTGTACCAGAAGTAATGGCTGGTGGCGGGTTCGTCGAAGTCGAGATCGAGGGCCCACCGGTACCGAACCTCGACGAGGTCGAGCAGGTCGGCCACCGTCATCGTCGGGTCGACAAGTGGCGGTTCGACGGCCACCATCGACGGGGCCAGGTGGTCGACGACCTCGGCGTGAAGCTCGATGATCAGGGCCACGACCATCTCCTGGCCCTCGATCGACAGGTGCTCCTCGGCCCACCGGTACAGGCGGTCCCACGGTCGGACCGTCTCACTGTCGAGCAGGCCGCTAACGCCGTCCGCTCCCGCCACCGCCCGTTCCAGCCGGGCCAGATCCGCCCGCAACTCGACGATCCTGGTCATCTGCCGTTCGTCGTCGACGTTCCACTGGGCGACCGACCGGCGAGCGGCCGCCACCAGCTCGGCGAAGCGAGCCACGTCGCCGGCGTCGACCCGGTCGATGGATCGGCACACCGCCAACGCCGACTCGAGCGCCACGACCCAGTTGTTGAGCAGGATCGGATGGTTGTGGAGGAACGGGGCCATGCCGAGACCGGTGGCGTTGCCGATTCCGAGGTGACGCCGGATCGGGCGCTCCAACGGCACGAACGTGTCGGGGCTGCGGCGCCGAGCCACGTGCTCGACGAGATCGTGGGTGAAGCAGCGGATCAGATAGACGGTGAGCAGCTCGGCCTGGTACGGCTCGGCCAGCTCCGTCCGATGGCACACCCGGTCCCGGTCGGACAGGCCGAACTTACCGTTGCCGTACACAGCGGTGGTCCGCATGAGATAGCCGATCCGGTTGACGAGCTCCCGGTCCGGTTGGCGCCCGGCGGCCAGTGATTCGACGACATGGTCGAAGAGCCGCACGCTCCGGTTGGCCCGACTGAGGGTCAGCTCCCGGCTGGAACAGCGTCCCGCCTCCTGCCGGGGCACGTTGGCGGCGAGGCGGGCGATGTCGTCGTCGGCCGGCTCACCGTCGAACAGCGTGAACGCGGCATCCCACCGTTCGGCGATGACCCGATCCGACCGGTCGGCCGGATCGAGGTGCGCCGAGTAGGCGATCAGACTGTAGGTCCGCTCCGGGCCTCGGGCGGCGTAGACGGCGGTGCCGTAGCCGTCGTCGTCCCAGTCACAGCGGGTCCGCTCGATCGTCCACCCGTCACCGCCGAGGCGGCGCAGCACCGAACGCATGAAACTCAACCGTGTCTGAAACCGCGACCCCATCCGCTCCAGCCGCATCACCTGTTCCGGCGCACGGAGAGGGACCGCGACCAGCGTCACACCGGACCGAACGATCGCTCGAAGAACGAGAGCCAGTTGCCGCCCATCACCTTGGCCGTTTCCTCGGCACCGAACCCGGCGGCGGTCAGGCCGTCGATCAGATTCACGAAGTCGGTGTTGTCGCCGAACCACGGCGGCTGGGGAGGGAAGCCGGGATTGTCGGCCGAGCCCTCGCCGTAGTCGGCCTCCTTCGACCACCGGCCGACCCGCATCCACTCCACCACCGAGTCGGGCTGGTTCTGGCACAGATCCGACCCGATCCCGATGTGATCGATGCCCATCAGTTCGGCCGTATCGGCGATCATTGCGCAGAACTCGTCGACCGTGCAGTTCCCGCCGGCCCGCAGATGATGGGGGTAGGTGCTGAAGCCGAGCATGCCCCCCGACTCGCCGAGCGCCCGCAGCACGTCGTCGGACTTGTTGCGCCGGGCCGGGTGCCACGACGCCGGGTTGGCGTGGGTGATGGCGATCGGCCGCTCCGACAGCTCGATGGCCTCCAGCGTCGACCGTTCGGCTGAATGGGACATGTCGATCACCAGCCCGACCCGGTTCATCTCGGCGATGGCCTGACGACCGAAGCGGGTGATGCCCGGATCCTCCGCCTCGTAGCAGCCGGTGGCCAGCAGACTCTGGTTGTTGTAGGAGAGCTGCATGAACCGGGCGCCCAGCGTATGGACGATCTCGATCAGGCCGATGTCATCCTCGATCGGCGAGCAGTTCTGGAAGCCGAATACGATGGCGGTTCGACCCTCGGCGTGGGCGCGCCGAACATCGGCGGCCGTGCGGCCGGGCGTGATGTGGCGCGCGTAGCGCTCGAACCATCGGTTCCAGCGCTCGATGTTGGCCACCGTCTCCCGGAAGTTCTCGTGATAGCAGATGGTGGCGTGCACGGCGCTGACGCCACCGGTGTGCATCTGGGCGAAGATCTCCTCCGACCAGTTGCCGTACTGCAACCCGTCGATGATGAGCGGCCGGTCAGCCACTGGCTACACGCGGTCGAAGACGGTGTTGTCGAACACGATGTCACCGCGGCAGACGACGGCGGCCAGTGCGGCCTCGGGCTCGGCCAATCCGGCCAGGTTGGCGAGTGGATCGACATTCGACACCACGACGTCGGCCGAGTAGCCCGGCTCCAGGCGTCCGACGTGTCCCTCGGCCCGGCAGAGCCGAACGTTCACGTCGTACATCGAACGCAACACGTCGGCCGCCGGCTCCAGTTCGGCCCGGATGGCGAACTCCTGGTTCTGTGCGGTCTGGAGTTCGCCGAGCAGATCGGTGCCGAACCCGAGCTGCACCCCGGCGGCCCGGGCCACACCGATCGAGTGCTGTCCGTGCTCGAACACCCCCTGGTTCTTCTCCAGGTTGCGTTCGGGCATGCCGAACTTGGCGCCAGATTCCCGCATCACCCGGTAGGTGACGAGGGTCGGCACCATCGTCACCCCGAGCTCGGCCATGCGAACGGCCGTCGGCTCATCGAGGAGGTTGCCGTGCTCGATGCAGCGCACACCGTTCTCGATGGCCTGGGAGATCGCATCGGGTTGATAGGCGTGCGCGGTGGTGTAGGTGTGGCGGTGGTCGGTCTCGGTGGTGATCGCCCGTATCTCCTCCGGTGTGTACTGGACGGCGTCGAACGGATCGGTCGGCGACGCCACTCCGCCCGAACTCATGATCTTGATGAAGTCGCTGCCGGCGCGCAGCTCGAGGCGGGCGGCCAGCCGCACGGCATCGGGACCGTCGGCGACGTGACTCAGCTCGTTGCTGTGGATGTGACAGGCGCACATGCCCTCGCCGCTTCGCTGGTCAGCGGGCGTGATGTCGCCATGCCCTCCGGTTTGTGACAGGCACCGTCCGGCGGTGGCGATGCGGGGGCCCAGACACAGACCCGAATCGATGGCCCGGATCAGGCCGCTCACGTCGCCGGCGGCGTCGCGCACGGTGGTGAACCCCCGCCTCACCATCGCCCCGGCGAGTTTGGCCATCGCCAGCGAACGCTCCACCGCACTCGCCCGCAACATCTTCGAGAAGTCAACCGAGGTGATCACGTGATGGACGTGGGCGTCGACGAACCCCGGCATCACGAATCGGCCTCGGGCGTCGATGACGGCGTCGACGTCCACGGAAGGGCGGGCCTCGCTCACGTCGACGATGCGATCACCCTCCAAGACGATGTGCCGTTCCCCGACGAGGGTCATCGACCCGGCGTCGAGCATGGTGCCGTTGGTGATCAGCGTGCGCATCGGTCAGCTCCGGTCCGACTCGAGCTGGGAGGCCATGAGCTGATGGAGTTTGTTGACCGCCTGCAGCGGCCGGACCATCACCTTGAACTCGATGATCGTTCCGGCATGGTCACCGTCGGTGGCCAGGGTGATCATGTCGATGCCGTTGATGTAGATGCCGTCGAGCTCCGACTCGAACTCCAGCACCGCCTGGTCACCGCCCACGATCTGGGACCGGTAGCGGAACCCCCCATCCGATGATTCACCGCTGCCGAACACCGCCCCCGCGGCCTCCAGGTAGGCGACGGTGATGGCCCGGCCCTCCTGGGGCGTGTACACGACCGGCGAATGGAAGACGCAGTCGGGATGGATCAGGTCGGCCAGGTCGACACGGCGGTCGCCTCCCACGTAGCGGTGCCACTGTTCGAGCACGTCGTCGATGGCGCTCATGACACGTTGCCCTGCTCACCATCACCGTCGAGCGGCAGGCGGGCGAACTCGGGCGGCCGTTTCCGGATGAACGACTGCACGCCCTCGGCGAAGTCCGGGCGCTGGAAGCTGTCGACCATCAGTTTCTGTGATTCCCGTTCCGCATCGCCCAGGCCGGCGTGGAACTGCTCGTGCACCTGGCGCTTCATCACCGCGATCGACGACGGTGAACACCGGGCGGCCAGATCCTCGATGTACCGGCGGCAGAAGTCGAGCAGCTCATCCGGTTCGACAAGGTAGTTGGCCAGACCGAGCCGGAGCGCCTCCTCGCCGCCGACACGGCGCGACGACATCAGAAGATCGAGAGCCACCGACGGACCGACCAAACGGGGCAGGAGGAAGCTGAGGCCCCACTCGGCGATTAGCCCTCGCTGGGCGAAGGCGGTCACGAACAGTGCGTCGGGGGTGACGACCCGCAGGTCGCAGGCCAGCGCCAAAGGGTAGGCCATCCCGGCGACAGCACCGTTGACGGCGGCGATCACCGGTTTGTCGAGGGCCAGCGGATAGGTGAGCCTGCCGTCGAAATCACCGGTGGAGCCGGCCGTCGTCTTACGCTGCGGGAATCGTCCACCCGGTTCGCGCCGCTGCCGGCCGGAGTCATCACGACCGATGTCGCCGCCGCCGGAGGAGAGTGCGTCGAGCGCATTCATGTCGGCCCCGGCGCAGAAACCCCGCCCGGCGCCGGTGAGGATGATGCCGACCACCCGCCGGTCGCCGTTGGCCCTGGTCATGGCGTCGCGCACCTCGGCGTCCATGGCGCCGGTCCACGCGTTGAGGTGCTCGGGCCGGTTCAGGGTGATCACGGCCACCGGGTCGTCCACCTCGTAGAGGATGTTCTGGTAGGACGCGTCACCATCGGTCATCCGCCTTTGGTAACACATCCCATCGTGCGGCACCAGACCGGCGTCGACGAGCCTCCACCATCTCCCCCCGTTTGTTGCACGCAACCGAAATGAGGGGGACATCATCGGTCCTTGGCCGCGTAGGACTCTGGCAACGACCGTAGACTCGGCACAAGAGATTGAATAGTGTGACCGTAACGTCTGATTGTCCAGGGTTTACCGATCGGGCCAACAAACAACAAGGAGACAGCCATGTCACTGCGCCTTGGCGATGACGCACCGGACTTCGCGGCCGACACGACCGACGGCGAGATCAGGTTTCTCGATTGGAAGGGCGATTCGTGGGTGGTCTTCTTCAGCCATCCCGCCGACTTCACCCCGGTCTGCACCACCGAACTCGGACGGGCCTCGGGTCTCAATGACGAGTTCGCCAAACGGGGGGTGAAAATGATCGCCGTATCGGTGGACCCGGTGGAGGATCACCGTGCCTGGGCGCCCGACATCGGCGAGGTCACGGGCCACGCTCTGGCCTTCCCGATCATCGCCGATCCCGACCATCGGGTGTCGGAGCTCTACAACATGATCCATCCCGGCGAGGGCGACACGTCGACGGTCCGCTCCGTCTACTTCATCGACCCGCGGAACAAGATCCGCACAATCATCACGTATCCGAAGTCGGTTGGCCGCAATTTCGACGAGATCCTGCGCGTCGTCGACGCCCTGCAGGCGACCGATGCCAATCCGATCTCCACCCCGGTCGACTGGCGACCCGGTGATCGAGTCATCGTCTCCCCCACCATGACGACCGACGAGGCCCGTGAACGGTTCGACAACGTCGAGGAACTCAAGCCCTATCTTCGCTACGCCGACGCCCCTTCGTCCTGAGCGAACCGCTTCCGGGCGGAAGCCGTCCTGAGGCAACCGCTCCGGCAACAGGGACGATCAGCCGTCGAGGCCGGGCAGCATCGCGACCTGCTCGGGTCCGCCGGTGTTGCGCACACCGGGCAGAGCGAAGCTCTCGAAACCGAAGAACTGGGCGAAGGCCTCGTCGGGCATGGCGAGGAAGAAACTCTCGGGACTGACCTGGCTGCGGTGCACGGCGATGGCCGCCTTCTTCTCGGCTGCCATGTCGCTCACGTCGAGCAGGTAACTGAGGTCCCGTTCCTCCATACCGAAGTCGGGATCCTCCTCGAAGTCGCGGGCGTCCTCCTCGGGGATCGCGCCGGACTCGATCGCCTGCCGCATCTGCTCGATGGCTCGGGTCCGGTTGATCGTGGCCTCGTAGATGTGATCGACGCCCACCGCCCGGGCGGCGGCCAAGCCCACCCGATGCACCTGGATGTGATCGGGGTGACCGTAGCCGCCGTTGTCGTCGTAGATGGTGACGACGTTGGCCTCGACCTCGGTGAGGATGGCGGTCAGACGGTCGACGGCCTCGTCGAAATCGGCCTGCCAGAAGCACTCGGGGTTGTCGTTGGTCGGCTCGCCCATCATGCCGGAGTCGTGATAGCCGAGAAAGCGGGGCGGGTCGGCCCCCAACAGCTTGCAGGCCTCGGCCAGCTCCACGACCCGACGTTCGGCCAGAGCCTCCCCGTCGGCCAGGATTCCATCCTGCGGCTCACCGACCTCGCCCCTCGTGGCGCACACCAGCACAACCCGGTGCCCGGCCCGTGACGCCTTCAGCATCAGACCACCGGTGGCAATGGCCTCGTCATCGGGGTGGGCGTGGAAACAAACCAGGGTTGCCATAGTCGTCCCAGCCTAAGCTTCCGCGGCTCCGCGTCCCCCTCCCGGGACGTGGAGCCGCAACGGCTCGTCCGGGCCGGCCGGAATCCGGCCTGACAGGAGAGTCAGCCGGTGAGGTGGCGGACGCCGGCCGCGAAGGCGGCGACGTCGTCCGGGGTGGTGTCCCAGCCGGTCATCCAGCGGACCTGGTTGATCGACGGATCCCAGTCCCAGAAGAAGCTCCACTGCTGCAACGGCTTGATCAGCTCGGGCGCCAGGCAGGGGAAGATGCTGTTGACGGCCGGGGTGGGGCCGGCGTCGACACCGGGCAGACCCGCCACCTGGGCGTGGAGCGTTCGGGCCAGACCGTTGGCCTGGACACCGAGCTGCAGCCACAGGTCGTCGGCCAGCAGGGCGTTGAACTGGGCGGCCAGGTAGCGCATCTTCGACGCGAGCTGCGTGACCTGCTTGCGGATGAACTCCGAGCCGGTCGCGGCGGTCGGGTTGAGGAAGACGACGGCCTCCGCCCCCAGCGCACCGATCTTGGTTCCGCCGAAGCTGATGGCGTCGACACCGGCCTCGATGGTCATGGCCCGCAGCGCCTCCCGGGTGCCGCCGAGCGCGGCGGTGGCGTTGGCGATACGGGCACCGTCGACGTGCACCAGCAGCCCCATGTCGTGCGCTGTGTCGCACACCGCCCGAATCTCCTTGACCGAGTACAGGGTGCCGAGCTCCGTGGGCTGGGTGATGCTGACGATGCCGGGCTGGGCATGGTGGACGACGCCCTGGACATGAGCCTGTTCGCGGATCTGTTCCGGGCTGAGCTTGGCGTCTGCGCTCGGCAGGTCGATCAGTTTCGTGGCCAGGATGCGTTCGGGAGCGCCCGTCTCGTCGACGTTGATGTGGGCCCACTCCGAACAGATCACCGCCTGGTGGGGGCCTGGGCGCGACGCCATCATGGTGGCCAGGGCCACGATGTTGGCTCCGGTGCCGTTGAAGGCGAGGCGGATGGTGACGTCGGCGTCGAACAGCTCCCGGAACAGCTCCTCACAGCGGGCCGTTGCAGCGTCGGAACCGTAGGCCAGCGCATGACCGTCGTTCGCCGCCACCACCGCATCCATGACCGCCGGGTGGGCCCCGGCGGCGTTGTCGCTGGCGAAGGACCGCTGCGGTGGCGGCGGCATCGTGTCGAGCAGGTCGGGGGCGGGCGCGGTCATAGGAACCAACGATGGCAGCGCCGGTGCCGAAAACCGACGTCCCGTCAGCGACGAACCGGCTTGGTGAAATCACCCGTATCTCCGAACCTTCCCGCTCCCTCCTTACACAAGAGGCCACCTGATCGACCGGCCGAGGGCAGGGGTGCACCACGGTTCCCCCACCCCCAGCACCCCCGCCCTCGGTTCGGTGTCGTGACCGGAGCGTCCGACTTTGCCGGCGGCTGACCCGGCCAACGGCCTGTGTCTGACGTCACGGAACAACGTTGTGGGGTGCCGGGTTAAAATATGAGTAATCTGGTCGGATATATGGACTTTGTCGATAATTCGTCCGCCGAGACGGCGGATCGACAACAACATGAGGACGTGGTTGCACCATGAAGCCAGGAAACACACCGCTCGTCGAGTTCCGTGAGCTGGCGCCAAAAGGAACCCGACTGTTCGCCAAGCTGGAATGGTACAACCCCACCGGATCGATCAAGGACCGGCCGGCGTGGCGCATGTTCCACCAGGCGGTCGACGACGGCAAACTCCTGCCGGGCATGCCGTTGATCGAGGCCACATCGGGCAACACCGGCATCGGGCTGGCCCGCATCGCCCTCATCAACAAGCACCCGATGACGATCTGCCTCCCGGCCAAGTCCACCGAGGAACGCAAGCAGTTGCTGCGTGCCTACGGGGCCGATCTCATCGAGGTCGACGGCGGACCGAACGACGCCATCGCGTACGCCCGCCACCTGGTCGACGAGGGCCACGGCTACATGTGCTACCAGTACGGCAACCCGGCCAACCCCGCGTCCCATGAGTTCGGGACCTCGCTGGAGATCCAGCGCGACTGGCCGCTCGAGGCTCCCCCCGACCACCTCTTCTGCGCCTACGGCACCGGTGGCACGCTCACCGGCAACAGTCGGGCCATGAAGCGTTTCCATCCCGACATTCAGGTTCACTCGGTCGAGGAGTTCATGGACGATCCGATCGGCGGGATGCGTAGCCAGGAGGATCCGTTCCAGCCGCCGGTCGCCGACCTGTCACTGGTCGACCGGCGCCACCAGATCCGGAAGAAGACGGCCGAGGACATGGTGCTCATCACGATGAACACCGAGGGTCACTTCGTCGGCACGTCGTCGGGCGCGATCATCCACGCCGCCGTCGAGTATCTGCAGAACCACGGTGGCACGGCGGTGATGCTGCTGCCCGACGCCGGGTGGAAGTACCTCTCCGGCAACCCCTGGGCCGAGGCCACCCAGCCGACGCAAGCACGCAAGCCGGTTCCTGCTCTGGCCACCGCTGGCTGATCCCTCGGGTGTTCCAGCCACCGGCGTTCGGCAGACGAGGCGCCGGCAACCCCATACGGCCGACAGGCCCTGGAGCGGCCCTGGTGGTGGCGTCGGGCACCGCGGCGCCAGTCCGGGCAGCCCTCGGATCCGACGCCGCCTCCGGGTGATGTTCGCGCCACAGTTCGGCGGCGGCCGGGTCAGGATGCGACCACAACACTAGGATCGGAAACGTCGGCCACGCACCGTTCGAGACCGCCATTCGAGGGTTCGAGAGCGGGCATCAACGACGATGAACACCTCCAGGGGCTCCAGCATGAACAGCAACAACCAATCCGTCATCCACATCGAGAACCTGCACAAGGCGTTCGGGGCGACGAGAGCGCTCGACGGGCTGAACCTGCACGTCGAACGGGGCGAGGTGATGGGATTCCTCGGGCCCAATGGCTCCGGCAAGTCGACCACCATCCGGGTCCTGATGGGTCTGCTTCGTCAGGACGCCGGCCACGTCGAACTCCTCGGTGGCGACCCGTGGGCCGACGCCGTCGAACTCCACCGTCGGATCGCCTATGTCCCGGGTGATGTGAACCTGTGGCCCGGACTCTCCGGTGGTGAGACGATCGACCTGCTGGGACGATTGGGGTCGGGGCTCGACCAGAAACGTCGGACGGAGATGATCGAACGGTTCGACCTCGACCCCACCAAGAAGGGCCGAACCTACTCGAAGGGCAACCGACAGAAGGTGGCGCTGGTCGCCGCACTCGCCGGCAACGCTGAGCTCTTCGTCCTCGACGAACCGACCGCAGGTCTCGATCCCCTGATGGAATCGGTGTTTCAGGACGTCGTGCGGGAGCAGCTCGACGACGGGAAGACCGTGCTGCTGTCGAGCCACATTCTGGCCGAAGTTGAGTCGCTGTGCGATCGGGTCACCATCATCCGCGACGGCCGAACGGTGGAGACCGGGACACTGACGGAGCTGCGGCATCTGACGAGGACGTCGATCAGGGCCACGACCGCCACACCGATAGCGACGATCGCCGATCACGAGGGTGTGACCGACTTCCTCGGGCACAACCACCATCGGGCGTCCTTTTCGGTGGCCAACGACAGCCTCGGCCCTGTGCTGTCGGCCCTGTCCGAGCTCGGTATCGAGGCTCTGGAGAGCCAGCCGCCCACGCTCGAAGAGCTTTTCATGCGCCACTATGCGATTGACTCGCCAAGCGGCTCCTCTGAAATCGACTTGCCGAGCGGCGGGGCGTCGAACGAAGCGGCGGCCGGGCTGTGAAAAGCGGCTTCGCCCGGACGGGAGAACTGATCCGGCTGATCCTGCGGCTCGACCGGATCAAACTCTCGCTCTGGCTGATCGGTGTTTGTTTCCTCATCGTCATCACACCGATCTCGTTGCGGGCGGTGACCAGCACCGAGGCCGAAACCCAGGGTGTGACCCCGGAAGTGGTGCTCGCCCAACAGGCGGTGCTCGTCGGAAACAGCGGGGCTTCGGTGGCCTTGCAGGGACCACCCGACGCCCTCGACACCTTCGGTGGACGCTATGCCTTCGAGATCGGGGCGTTCACCTTTGCCATCATCGGCCTGATGAACGTGCTGCTCATCGGCCGTCACACCAGGGCCGAGGAGGAGTCGGGGCGGGCCGAGCTGGTGCGGGCCGCATCGGTCGGACCGTGGAGTTCGATCGCCGCCGTCGGCATCGTCGCCGTGGCCGCCAACCTCCTCATCGCGCTCGTCACCACCGTTGTGTTCAGCGCCGACGGGCTCGATCCCGGTCGGTCGTTCCTGTTCGGCGCGGCCCTCGGGCTGTGCGGGATGGTGTTCGCCGCCGTGGCGCTGATCTGGGTGCAGGTCTTCGAATACGGACGAGCCGCCACCGGCGCGTCGCTGGCGGTGATCGCCGTGGCCTTCGCGCTCCGTGCGGTGGGGGACGTCCAGGAGAACGGACTGTCGTACTTCTCGCCGATCGGTTGGTCGCAAGCCATCAACCCGTTCGGCGACACCGTGTTCTGGCCGCTCGCCGTGCTCCTCGCCGCCATCGCCGCTGCGTTCGGCGTCGCGATCATGCTGGTCCTGCGCCGTGACGTCGGCGCCGGACTGATCGACCAGCGACCGGGGCCGGCGGCCGCGGCCCCGTCACTGCTCTCCGCCTTCGGGCTGGCCTGGCGGCTACAGCGCACGACGCTGGCCTGGTGGTGTATCGGCATCGCCTTCATGAGTGCCACCTACGGGTCGGTGCTGAGCGAGATCGAGTCGTTCGTCGAGGAGATGGAGTCCATGCGCGACGTGCTCGAACAGATGGGCATGAGTGGTGACGCCATCCGCGACGGGTTCCTCACGCTCATTCTGTCGATGATCGCGTTGATCGCCGGGGCCGGCGTCATCCAGTCGATGCTCCGCCCCCGGGGTGAGGAGTTGGCCGGCCGGGCCGAACCGGTACTGGCCGGTCATGTGTCCCGCACCCGCTGGTTGGGTGCCCATCTCCTCCTGTCGATCGTGGCGGCACCGGTGTTCATGGTGATCGCCGGGTTGTCGGTGGTGGCGGCCGACGGGGCGATCACCGGTCGGATGACCGACGTCGGTGGGGTGCTCGGCGCGGCGCTCGCCCGCACTCCGGCGCTTTGGGCGGTGGCCGGTGTCGGCGTGCTGCTCTACGGACTGGCCAAGGAGTACACCCTCGGCGTCTGGCTGGCGTTCGCCGTCACCACGTTCGTCTTTCTCTTCGGTGAGCTGGTCCGACTGCCGGACATGGCGCTCAACGTGTCGCCGCTGCGCCACGTCACCCACCTTCCCGGCGGCGACCAGGGCGCGACGGCGATTGTGGTGCTGACGGCCATCGGGTTGGCCACCTTCGCCGGCGGCATGGTGATGTTCACCCGCCGGGACGTGGGTTGACGACGCAGGCTCGGCCGAGCGTCAGCGGTAGACCACGACACCCGGGCCGAGGTCGGATTGCAGGAACGCATCGGGGAACATCTCAGCGATCGAGAAGTTGACCACGTAGATCGATTTGTGATCCCGCCGTTGACCGAACGTCAGGCTGGATGGGGCGTCGAACACGTCCACGCCTTCCGCCAGCACGGTCGACGATCCGTCGGCGCCGATGCGAACCAGCTTGGCCTGGTCGAGCAGTACGATGTGAGGCCTGCCTCGATGGTCGACCTCCAGGCCGTCGGGAAGTCCGTTCACCGTTGCCAGTACGGTCGGCTCGGCTCCCTGCCCATGACCGTTGATACGGACCTCGACGATGAGGCTCTTCTCGAGGTTGGCGATGTAGAGCTTGCCGCCGAAAGCGTCGATGCCGTTGGCCCCGATCGGCACACCGGGAATGGCCAGACCGAGCCCGGCCAGGAGGTCGCTCTGCAGCCACGGTTCGACGTAACCATCAGCGGTGACGATCCAGACCGCCCCACTCAACGAATCGGTCACATAGATGTCGCCGGCCCAGGTGGTCAGGTCGTTGGGCAGGACGATGGCCTCGGTGCCGGGGATGTGGGTGGCCACCCCCGATGCGGTGTCGACCCGCCACACGCCGTTGAGATCGGGATTGGCGAACGTGTTGACCGCGGCGAGGAGATCGTCGCCATCGAGATGCAGACCGAGCACACCGAAGCCGGCCCCGCCGGTGGGAGGGATCAGGGTGGCGACGACCTGCGGCGATGTGGCGCCCGGGGGGACAGCCCAGATCTGACCGCCGTCGGCGGTATTGGCCGAAACGTAGATGGTGCCGTCGGCCGCCACGGCGATGCCCTCGGTGCCGGGATCGGTGGCGGGATCACCGGTGGAGAAGTTGATGACCTCGGTGACGGTCGGCGCTTCCGGTGGTGCGGCCGCAACCTGGGCCGAAACTCCGAGCACCAGCAGCACGAGCACGGTGAGGCCGCTCGCCCGCCTCAAGGTCGTTGACAATTTCATGGGTGATTCCCTCTTCCGGTCGTCCCGCCTCCGCCACCATCACTCCGGATGTGGACACGCCCCACGATAGGTGCCCGGGCGGTCCGGTGCCCGCGGTGAGTTGAAATACTCAGTCGTGACGGCCGCAGGCTTCGCTGGTTTGACGATCGGGACCGGTGACGGGAAGATTCGTGGCATGACCGATCCGGCAACCGTGAACCGACTCGACATCACCCTGCGGAGCGCGGGCGATCAGGCGGCCGCCGTCCGCAACGGTGAGATCTCGGCCCGCGAGCTGCTGGCCGCCGTGATCGGCCGGTACCACCGGTTCAACCCGGCGATCAACGCCGTTGTCGTGACCCGCATCGAGGAGGCCGAGGCCAGGGCACAGGCCGCCGATGAGGCGACCGCCAGAGGCGAGTCGTGGGGTCCGCTGCACGGCGTGCCGATCACGATCAAGGAACCGTGGGACTGGGTCGGCACGCCGTCGACGTCGGGCTACGAGGATCGAGTCGACTGGCGTCCCGAGCGCAACTGCGAGGTGGTCGATCGGCTCCTTGACGCCGGAGCGATCATCTACGGCAAGACCAACATCCCGGTTGGCATGGCCGACTGGCAGACGTTCAATCCGGTCTACGGCACCACCAACAACCCGTGGGATCTCGATCGGATGCCCGGCGGCTCGTCGGGCGGCTCGGCCGCGGCGCTGGCCACCGGGATGACGGCGCTGGAGGTTGGGTCCGACATCGGCGCCTCGATCCGCAACCCGGCCCACTACTGCGGCGTGTTCGGCCACAAGCCGACCTACGGATTGGTGCCGACGGCGGGTCACGGCGCTCCGGGGGATCCGACCGAGCTCGACATAGGCGTCGGCGGGCCGCTCGCCCGCTCCGCCTCCGATCTGCGGCTCGGGCTCGACACCGTGGCCGGGGCCGGTGGGCTCGACGCCGCCGGTTGGCGACTCGACCTACCGGAGCCGACCTGGACCCGACCCGAGGAGATTCGGGCCGCTGTGATGCTGGAGAGCCCGTGCGTGATGCAGGACCAGGAGCTGACCGATCAGCTGGCGGCCACCGTCGAGGCGCTGGCGTCGCTCGGTGTGAAGGTTGACCACGACGGCCGGCCGGATATCGACATCGAACGCAGCCACGAGGTTTATCTCATGTTGCTGCGAGCGGCCACCGGCACCGAGTCCCCGCTCGACAAGTTCGAGGCGATGAAACGCCCGGCCGCTCGCTATGCCGACGGGGATCGCGACTACCAGGCCATCGTCGGTCACTCGATCACGATGTCGCACTGGGAGTGGGCCGCGCTGCATAGGGAGCGGACGCACCAACAGCACGCCTGGGCCGAGTTCTTCACCGACTACGACATGCTCCTGTGCCCGACCGCGGCGTCGGCCGCCTACCCCCATGATCAACAAGGCAACAGGGCCGACCGCACGATTCCCGTGAACGGCGACCGGGAGTCGACCATCGATCAGCTGTTCTGGGCGGGCTGGTCCTGTGGCGTGTACCTACCCGGCGCGGTCGCCACGGCGGGATTGACGGCGTCGGGTCTGCCGTGCGGGCTGCAGATCGTGACCGGTCACCTGCAGGACTACTCGGCCATCGCCTTCGCCGCGCTGATGGAGCGTGAACTCGGCGGCTACCAGGTGCCGCCGGGCTACGAGTAGGGGAGCAGGCCGACTGCGCCGGCCATGGTTCGGATCCCAGGTTTCAGGGTACGGTTGTGCCCATGAGCCTGCTTGATGAGCTGACCAACTCCGGCGCCACCCAGTTGTACATCGGTGGCGAGTGGCGCGAAGCGTCGGACGGGAACCGCATCGATGTGCTGGACCCGTCGACCGCCGATTCGTTGGCGACGGTGGCGAGTGGCGCAGAAGACGACGCCAAAGCGGCCGTCGACGCCGCCGCCGAAGCCCAGGAATCGTGGGCGGCCACCGCGCCCCGAGAGAGGGCCGAAATCCTGATGCGGGCCTTCAACCTGATGATCGAACGCAAGGACACACTGGCCGAACTGGTCGTCCAGGAGATGGGCAAAGCCCTCGGCGAGGCGGCCGGGGAGGTGGCCTACGCCGCCGAGTTCTACCGCTGGTACGCCGGTGAGGCGGTGCGCAACCTGGGATCGATCTCAACCGCTCCCGGTGGCGACAAGCGCATCATCGCCATTCACCAGCCCGTTGGCCCGTCGCTGCTCATCACGCCCTGGAACTTCCCGCTGGCCATGGCCACCCGCAAGATCGGTCCCGCCATCGCAGCCGGCTGCACCATGATCCTGAAGCCGGCGTCGGACACGCCCCTTTCAGCGCTGGCGCTCGGGCGCCTGATGGCGGAGGCCGGACTGCCCGACGGCGTGCTCAACATTCTTCCGTCGAACCGGTCGTCAAAGGTGGTGCCCATCATCCTCGGTGACGACCGGATCCGAATGGTCTCGTTCACCGGGTCGACCGAGGTAGGTCGCACCCTGCTCGGCGAAGCAGCCAAGACGGTGGTCAAGACGGCCATGGAACTGGGCGGCAACGCGCCGTTCATCGTCTGTGAAGACGCCGACATCGAGGCCTCCATCGAAGGGGCCATGATCGCCAAGATACGTAATGGCGGGCAGTCGTGCATCGCCGCCAACCGATTCCTGGTCCATGAGGCGGTGGCCGACGAGTTCACCCGCCAACTGACCGAAGCGATGAAGGGCCTCAAGGTCGGTCCCGGTCTCGAGGAGGGTGTGGAGCTCGGTCCGCTGATCAATCAGCGCGCCCAGGACGACATGGCCGAATCGGTCGAGGTCGCCGTCGGAAACGGGTCCCAGGTGAGTACGGGCGGCGGCACCGGCCGCTCCCCCGGCTTCTTCTTCGAGCCGACGGTCCTGACCGGTGTGGCCCCCGACAATCCCGTTCTGGGGCGGGAGATCTTCGGGCCGATCGCCCCCGTCACCACCTTCGCCTCCGACGACGACGCCGTGGCGCTGGCCAACGACACGATCTACGGCCTCGCCTCCTACGTCTACTCCGGCGACCTGGCTCGGGCCATGCGGATCTCGGAGGCCATCGAGTACGGCATGGTCGGCATCAACCGGGGTCTGATCTCCGATCCGGCGGCGCCGTTCGGCGGCGTCAAGCAGTCGGGTGTGGGGCGGGAGGGGGCGCACGACGGCCTCCTCGAGTTCCTCGAAACCAAATACATCGCCGCCGACTGGTAACCGTCAGCCGGCGCCTGCGCCCGCCCAGCCGCACATCCCGAGGGTGGCGCCGGCGGCCAGTTGCCGCTCCGCCTTCGCCTCGTCGACGATGCTCGTCTTGCCCTTCCGGCACACGAGAATCCGGTCGGTACGCTGGGTCGACATGTCGACCATGATTTGGTCCCAGTGCCGGTACTGGGCGTCGTGGCCGAGCCCGGGATAGGTGCGGACGTTGATCACGTTGCTGAAGGCATTCTGCCAGACGGGGATGTGGAAGTCGGGCGGGGTGGTGGTGTCGTCTTCGCCGTAGTAGAGGTGAACCGGGGCGTCGACACCCGACACGTCGGCCAGGGGCTCGTTGCAGTACAGCTCGAGCTCGTGGATCAGCGGGTCGGCTGAGCCCATCTGCCCGGCGATGAAGAACGTGCGGGCCGAGTCGTCATAGGCTTCGTCCTGGAGGCCCGGCACCTGCTGGACCGGGCTGTCGGGGCTGAACGCGAACCACACCTGCGGGTTCTGAGCCAGGAAGGCAACTGTGGCGGGATCATCGGGTAGCGCACAGATGAACGAACCGTCGGGAACCTCGGAAAGTGCCGACGCCAGATGGATCGACGTCACCCGATCGGCGTTGCGGGACACGAACTCGGTCAGGTACGGCGAGCCGCCGGAGATGCCGAAGGCGATGAACTCGTCGACACCGAGATGATCGAGCACGGCCTCCACATCTTCGGCGTAGTCGGTGTAGCCGAGGGCCGGGTCGAACGCCGTCTGACCGAAGCCGTTTCGTTCGACGGAAATGAGCCGCAGCCCGAGTTCGCCTCGCAAGGTGTGGGCGAACTCCAACAGGTTCATGACCCGCACACTGGTGCCCGATCCACCAAAGAACACGACCGGCGTGTCTCCGGAGTCGCCGTCGTCGACATAGGCGACGGTGCGGCCGGTCGGTGCCTCGAGCGTTTGCACGGTCGGACCGATGGAGTCGAACTCTCCAGTGAGTTGCCCGGTCGAGGCCATGCCGGCGACCAGGGCGATGACGGCGGCGATCAGGAGTTGGCGCATGGATCTTTTCCCTTCATCCAGAGGCCCCGCCATGTCGGATGCTGTCAGACCTCGGCGGCAACGGTCAAGTTGTAGCCGTCGATCGAACGTGGCGCCGAGTGTGGCAGACCCACGGCGTGAGTCCCGGGGCACCATCTGTATGCGTAAGTTGCTACTTACCTATCTACGGGATAGGTTGATCTCCCGGCCATCGTCGGCCGGCACAACTCGAAGGGGAACCATCATGGACGCCACAACCGCGCTCGGCCAGACCAACGACGTCATGTCATCGGTCATCGCCCAGCTCACGCCCAACCACCGCGAACAGTCCACACCCTGCACCGAATGGAACGTCCACCAGGTCATCGAACACGTCTGTCAGGGAAGCCACATGGTGGCCGGTGCCTTGCAGCAGCAGGCCCCAGCCGAAGGCGAGGCGCCCGACTTGCTGGCCAACGGTCCGGCCGACGGCTGGGCCAACGCCCACGCTGCGCTGGCGGCCTCGGCCACACCCGAGAATCTTTCGGAGATCCGGGAGTTGCCAGGCCTGGGTGCCATGCCCGGCGAGGTGGCGATGTCGGTCATCGTGGCCGACGCCGTGACCCACGCCTGGGACGTGGCCAAAGGAACCGGCGTGACCATCGAGATCCCCGAGGACCTGGCGGCCTGGGCACTGACCACCTGGCAACAGGTCGTGCCGGCCGAGGGCCGCGGCGGCGGCTTCGCCGAGGTCGTACCCGTTGGCGACGACGCATCGGCGGTCGATCGCCTCGTTGGCTGGACCGGCCGTCAGCCCTAGCCCGGCCACAGCAAACAGCAGATACCAAGGAAGGAAGCCGACCATGTCGATCACCGAACACGCCGTCGTCTCGCCTGAGGAATGGAAGGCGGCCCGCCTGGCGTTTCTGGAACGGGAGAAGGCGTTCACCCGCGAACGCGATGAGTTGAGCGCCGCCCGCCGCGAGCTGCCGTGGACCGAGATCACCACCGACTACCGGTTCGACACACCCCACGGCGAGGTGTCGCTGACCGATCTGTTCGGCGAAAACACCCAGCTGCTCCTGTACCACTTCATGATGGGACCGGACTGGACCGAGGGCTGCCCGTCGTGCTCGTTCTGGGCCGACAACTATGACGGCACCATCGTGCATCTCGCTCACCGCGACACGGCGTTCGCCGCTGTGTCCCGCACCAGCGTCGAGAACATCGAGGCCTACCGGGAACGTATGGGATGGGACTTTCCGTGGGTGTCGTCGCTGAACTCCTCCTTCAATTTCGATTTGGGCGTCAGCTTCACGCCGGAGCAGATCGCCTCGGGTGAGCCGCTGTACAACTACGGAACACAGGTCTTCGGTGGCGAGGAGGCCCCCGGTCTCAGCACGTTCATTCGTGACGACGACGGGCGCATCTTCCTCACCTACCAGACGTTCTCCCGCGGTCTCGACATGCTGAACGGCACCTACCACCATCTCGATCTGATGCCGAAGGGCCGGGACGAGGACGACCTGGAGTGGTCGATGCAGTGGCTGCACCGCCACGACGCTTACCCCCAATAGGCTCGATTCACCGTGGATCCTGTCGCTAATGTGGAGCTTCTTCGCCGTGGAGTTCGCGGCCAAGGTGCTCGGCGGGTTGCTGTGGAGCGTCGTGTTGATCCGGCGGGGCCACTTCGACCGGGTCGGCGGTTCGGCAACCTGGGCGGGGCTGCTCATGGCGACTTGATCGAAGTGTGACCGCGGGCCGGTCCACGATGACCGGTCTACGATGAGGAGTATGTCGATCCACCGAACGATCGACGGCCCCCGGTGAGCGGGCGTCCGGACCCGCAGCGGCCGACGGTCGAGTTGATCGGCCCCGGCGATGCCGGCGCGCCTGAGTCGTCGAGATCGACCCAACCACCGCGCCGACGACCGGGGCTTCTGGCTCTGCTCGCGATTCTGGCGGCCGCCGGGGTCTTCCTCACACTGACGACGGGCGATGGTGACCCGATCCAACGGGAGGGCGAGGAAGCGGCCACCGGTCGGGCCGAACTCCATTCGCTCGATCGGCTCGACGCGCTGGTGACCGCCGGTTCGATCCCGGCGGAACTCCTGGCCGCCGAGGTGTATCGGGCGGCGCCCGGTGCCGACACCCTCCGCTTCCTCCTCCGGAGCCTGGGCGGGGTCGACGCGGTCACGGTGGCGACTGCGGAGGGCAGCTTCGACCTGGTGAGCTTCAATCCTCGCGACCTCGATCAGATGGCGGCGTCTCGTCGCTCCGGCTATGGACCGGCCGAGAATCAGAACGTCAACGAGGGATGGCTGGTCACCAGCAGCGGAGCGGTGCTGACCTCGCCGCTGGCTCCCGGCGTCGAGCACGACGTGGTTCACTACAACGACTACGGCAGTTTGACGCTCTGGTCACGGGCCGACGACGACACGGCGACGGGCAGCAACTCCTCCAGCGACGATTTCGCCCCCCGCACCGTCACGCTCAGCCCCATCCCCTCCTTGAACGATCGCCGTTCCGACCCCCTGTACCCGTCGCGCACGGTGATCGTCGACGGCACCCTGTTCGCGCTCACCGGCAATCCCGACTACTACTCCAACGCCCGGGAATTCCTGTCGTTGATCGCCGACCGCGGAGACGGTCAGGTCGTGCTGGCCGACGGCGCGCGGTGGGCCTGGGTCGACAGCCCGATGAAGGACGTGGCCGTCGCCTACCCCGTCGACAAGGACGGCGCGACGGCGGTCTGGTCGGCCGAGACGCTCGAGCGGATCGACGATCATCCGTTGGCCGGGCGCCCATACCGCCGGCTCGCCGTGTCGGGCAACGGGACCACCCTGGTCGGGGTCTCCTTCGACGGAACCCTCGAGGTGGTCGACCTCGGCACCGATCGGGTTGGCGCCCGGTTCGGTCAACTCGATCCCGGCGGCATCGTGGCGCCGATCACCCTCAACAACGACGGTACGATCGCCATCACCGTCGACCACGACGGCACGGTCACCCTGTGGTGGGTCGGTGATCCCGAGCCGATCGCCGTGATCGACGGCGACGCCGGACCGCCCCGCCTGGTGTCGGAGTATCGCGCGCCTCGGGTGTCGTCGGCGGTGGCGCCCGATGCCGAGCGGGTCGCGGTTCGAAACGCAGCCCAGGCCGGCGTGTCCACGACCTGGTCGATCGTCGACACCAATCCTGCCCAGTGGGTCGAGACCGCCTGCGAGCGGGCGGGCCGGAGATTGACCTCGGGCGAGCGGGTCGAGTTGGGTCTGGATCTGCTACCGCCCGCCTGCCCCTGAGCCGAGATCGGACGGACGGGCCATACTGGTTCGATGACCACCGGGATCGGGGATGGCGAGGCGCCACGGGCGAACGTCGAGGAGCAGGTACTGGAGCGGTGCCAGGAGGTGTTTCCGTCGTGGCGGGCGCTGACCGTCGACGACTTCGACTTCGCCGACCCGAAGGGCTTCTCGTCGTTCACGATGGGCATCCAGGCTCGTCCCGGCGTCGCCGCCGATGCCGATCCGCCGGCCGTCCTCTACCGCCACCTCGAGGGCAAGGAGAACGCCATCCTCGAGTCGGCCGAGGAGCGGCGGGTCTTCCTGCTCCTCGGTGAACACGAGATCGCCGCCCGCTGCCTGCACTACGACGAAACCTGCCGCATCGAGGAGTTCTACCGGGGTCGTACCTTGACGGCCGACGGTGTGTACGACGCCGCCATGCAACGGGGTGTGGCCGGTGAGTTGCACCGCTTCCACCGGCTCGATCCGAACGGGTTGCCGGAGGCGACGTTCTTCGAGTTGCTGTTCGAGCGGTGGGGTCCGCTGGTCGAACGGGTGCTGATATCCGAGCGCAACGAGTTCCCGGAACACGAACGCCATCTGTGCGAACCGCTCCTGCAACTACTCGAACCGGCCACTCTGCGGCAGGTGCTCGGTCGCCTGCCCGACCCCGACGTCGATCCCCCGGTGTTCTGCCACAACGACACGTACCACGGCAACACCTTCGCCCTCGACGACGGCCGGGTGAAGCTACTCGACTTCGAGTTCTCGTGCCGTAACCACCGGGTCTTCGACTTCGCCAACTTCTTCGCCGAGACGGCGATGCTGCACGGGTTCGCCGAGGAGCCGCACTTCAAGATCGGCCCACCCCGGCACACCGACGCCGACCTGGCCCGGTTCATCGGCTTCTATGTCGATCGTGAGGCCGACCTCGACGACACCCTGGGCGACCCCGGCCGACGGCAGGCCCGACTCGACGAGTTGGTCACCCAGACGAACCGGGCCATCGCCGCGTCGGACTACATGTACGCCATGGCCGCCATTCCGTTGTCGGTCGAGCCGATCCAGAAGATCCGGTTCCTCCCCTACGCGGCCCAGCGGTTCGCCAAATTCCGCCTTCAACTCAACTCTTCCTGAACCGAACGCGCACAATGCGCGGATCGTTCAGGAAGAGTTGCGTAGAGGGGTTGGGATCAGTCGAGGGCGGCGAGCCAGATGAGCACCGCCCGGACCCGACGGTGGGCGGACGGCTCCTCGCCGAGGTTGAGTTTGGCGAAGATGTTGTTGATGTGTTTGGCCACCGCACGATCGCTCAGCACCAGGCGCTCGGCGATCGCCCCGTTGTTGAGTCCCTCGGCGATCAGACCGAGCACCTCGGTCTCCCGCGGTGTGAGGTGGTCGAGTGACGAACTGGGCGATGACGACTTGCCGGCCACCAGTGCCGATACCACGGCCGGGTCGACCGCCGAGCCCCCGTCGGCCACGGCAGTGACCGCCTGGGTGAGGGTGGAGATGTCGCCGACGTTCTCCTTGAGCAGGTAGGCCACACCCTCGTTGCCGTGCTCGAACACCGACGTCACGAACTCGGGCTCTGCATGCTGGCTCAGCACCACCACCCCGCAGGTCGGGTGGTCGGCCCGGATGGTTCGGGCTGCCTGAATCCCCTCGTCGGTGAGCGTCGGCGGCATGCGGATGTCGGTGACGACGACGTCGGGTTTGTGCTCCTCGACGGCCGACAGCAGTTCCGGCAGCGACCCGGCCTCGGCCACCACCTCGGTGTCGTCGATCACCGCCAGAACCGACACCACACCCCGACGCACCAGCAGGTCGTCGTCGGCCACCACCACCCGGATCATGCGGCCACCTCGGCCGACTCGACCCCGAACGTCTCGACGGGCGCCGCCACCGGAACAGAAGCTCGTACCGTCGTGCCCGTCCCCGGTGCCGACTCGACCTCGAAGGTGCCGTCCAAGGCCTCGATCCGGTCGGCCATGTTCAACAACCCTCGTGAACTCGACACCGCATCGACGTCGAACCCGGCACCGGTGTCGGTCACCTCGATCATGACGGCGTCAGCAACCGTGCCGTTCGAGTCCGAGATGTCGACGGTCAGCTCGGCGCCGGGGCCGGCGTGCTTGTTGGCGTTCTGGATCGCCTCGGCACAGAAGAAGTAGAGCGCGGCCTCGATGCGATCCGGTGGCGATGCCGTGAGCCCGCCCGTGATACGAGCCGGGATCGTCGAGCGGCGACACAGCGAGCCGATCGCCTCGACCAGGCCCCGCTCCGCCAGGAGTGACGGGTAGATGCCCTGGGCCAGCTCCCGCAGCTCGGTCAATGCCGCGGTGGCTTCGCCGTGTAACAACTCCAGTGTCTCGGAGGAAGTCGGGGTGCCCCGCTCGGCCAGCTGGGCCGCCAGTTTGAGCTGTACCGCCATGGACACCAGCCGCTGCTGGGCACCATCGTGAATGTTCCGTTCGATGCGACCCCGTTCGGCGTCGGCCACCTCAACCAGACGACGACGGGATCGTCGTAGTTCGGCCTGGGTCTCGACCAGCTCGTCGTTAGCCGCCAGCGCCCGCTCGAGGGTTGCGACACGAGTACGGTTGGCATCCCGCACCGTGGCGGTGAACATCCAGGTGTAGCCGACGAGGAAGCCGATGGTGGTCCAGTCGACGATCCATTCGTCGACCCCCTCCTCCATTCCGAGTCCGTCCTGGGTCAGGGCCAGAATCCCGATGATGCCGGCCACCGCGACCCCGGTGAGGGCGATCGGCCAATGCTGCCGGTCATCGAGATAGGTGGCGGCCAGCACCACCGGTACCACCACGTTGAACATCATGACCGGCAGCGCCAACGGCAGGAGCGCGGTGATGAACATCGTGCTCGCCCACAGCCCGCAGGCGAAGATGGCCACGGCGGTGAACATGTCGCCTCGGGCCGCCGGCCTGCGGGCCAGCTGCCGGAGCGTCCCGCTCGTAACGCCGAACGCAACGATCATCAACATCCCGGGAATCCACAGCACCACGCTGATGATGGTGAAGAACGCACTGGCGATGATCATCGTCCGGAACTCGGTGCGGATCAGTTCGATGAACTGCTCGCGGACCTCGTCGCTGTTTCGGTCCCTGGCGTTCGGAGATCCCGGTGTTCGAAGCGCTGCTGTTCGGCTCAACCCCATCCTGCCCCCGGCCCTCACCGTGTAGGGAGTCACCGCAACATCCGGCTCGACTACCGGTTGGACGGGGACTCGTCGGCTGCCACCCGGTCCCACAGCGTAGCGAGCAGGCCGGGCAACAGTTCATTCTTGGCGATGAACGCCGACTGCCCCAAACCGGACGGCCCGACGATCTCGGCGGGGAGGTCGTCGGGCTCATAGCTGCTCATCAGGATAACCGCCGCCCGCCCGCCGCGCTCCCGGTAGCGGCGTACGAAGTCGAAGCCGGTCCCGTCGGGCATCACCACATCGACGAGGATCAGGTCGGGGCCACCGTCCGCCACGATGGTGGAGGCGGCAAGTGCTTCGAGCGCTGCCGCACTCGACGTGGCGGTCCCGACCAGGTCAAAACCGGGCGTGGCTCCGACGACCATCCCGACTGTGACCAGGAAGGCCGGGTGGTCGTCGACGGCGAAGACCGTGACCGGATCGGCGGCGGCCGGAACCATCAGACGGCCTCGACCGACCCGGTGCTGGTGTCGATGGTGAACGTCAGCGTCATGTCGCCTTCGCTGGGGCAGCCGGGCGAGGGATGGCTGAAGGTGTCGAGCAGGCGGCCCGAGGTGTCGGGGCCGGCGAAGACCCGGACCCGGAACCGGTTGTCGCAGCCGAGGTTCGTGTAGCGCAGCCGGATCTCGTTCTCCCCATTCTTCAAGAGGCTGTTGAGCGCTGAACCCTGGAGCGTGCCGGAGCCGTCGCGCTTGGAGCCGATGAGGGGGTTGTCGTCCTTGACCACTTTGGCCTCGGTGCCGTTGACGAAGACGACGAGTTTGCCCTGGACCGTGTCGACCTTCATGGCGAATTCATAGGAGGCCGGGGTGCGGGTGCAGGTGAGGGCTTGGATGTCGGCCGACTCCTTCAGGGCCACGACGCCACCGTCGAGCGTGGTGAAGGTGAACGCCAGCGGAGCGGCGGTGGTGGGGTTGGCCGGACCGAAGAACTGTCCGAGGTCACCGGTCTTGATGGCGGCCAGCGCCAGGTTCTGGTCACCGCCGTAGGCCACCATGGAGATCTGGGACTCGTTGATCACCTGGAGGTGGGTGGCGTCGACGGTGGCGCTGCCCTCATACGATCCCTTGACCGCCTCCACCGCCGCGCTCAGCTCGGAGGCGCTGCGCACCTTCGTGCTCGACATGGTGAAGTACATGAGGCGTCCGTAGGCCACCCGGTCGATGACCATCGGCGGGTTCTCCGTGCCGATGGCCCCGGAGGCGATGAGGGCATCGACTTCGGCCCCGCTGACACCGGTGTCGAAGTACTGTCCGGGGTTGGCGACAGCGTCGTCGACCATGCTGAGCGTCAGTTGACGCTGCACCATCTGCACGGTGATCGTGTGTCGCTCGACGGAGCGGTGCTGGGAGTAGTCGGCGTCGAGGCCGGCCGAGGCCAGGCGGTTGCGATAGCGGAGCGAGACGCCGATTTCGAGCGACGAGTCTTCGAACGAGTGGGTCTCCGAGCTGTCGTACTTGATGTCGCTCTGGGTCACGTCGATGCTGCCGAGGCGGGGATCGGCGTCGCGTTTGAGGGTGGCGACCGCCTCGGCGATGGTGCCGGAGTTGGGTGTGTCGACCGCCACCGTGGGGTTGGCCGAGGCCAGGCTCGACCGCAGGGTGAACGGGGCCCGGGCCAGCGGCAGGGCCCGAATGTTGCCGGAGGTGGCGGCGGAGCCGTCAACGATCAGGCCCGGCAGCACATCATCGCCGCTGAACCCGAACGCCGGAAACTCGTCCATCTCCCGAACCACGGTGGGAAGCGCCGACGGGGCGCAGGCGACCTCCTCCCGGCCATTCGGGCTCTCCTCGTCGAACCACCGGTCCGACTGCAGGGAACGATTGTCGGTGACGTGGAGTCCGGGATCGGTCCACGTCGTGTAGCCGGCGAGGATGTTGGCGACGGCCGGGTCCTGGACGGCGGGGGCGGGCGTCGCGGTGGAGGTCGAGCCGTCGGCGGGGAGCGGGGTCGTCGGCTGAACCGTCTTGTTGAGCGTGGGATCCTCGTCGCCTGCGAACCCAGGATTGACGAGGGGCGGCTCGGACGGGTCGCCCGCCGCGGTCAGCTGGGACAACCCGGCACATGAGGTGGTCAGCAGGGTCAAGGTGACGACGGTGACCAGGGTCTTGATGGATCGGAGAAGATTCGGTCGGAAAACATTCAATGGGCGCATGTCACAACTCTGAACGATCCGGCGCCGCGTCCGAATGGTGCCTGTTGGTGTCTTCGTTGGGGGTGTAGGCACTCCCAACCGGTGTGTCGGACGTACCCAACCGGGCGCCAATACGATGGTGTGGGTGACCCGACTGCAGGACTTGGCGACCACGACCGACGCCGTTCGACGCACGTCGAGCCGGAAGGCCAAGACCGAGCTTCTCGCCGACCTGCTCCGTCGCCTGGCACCCGAGGAGATCGAGGCGGCAGTCGGGTTTCTCATGGCCAAACCCCGGCAGGGCGCGATCGGCGTCGGCTGGGCCACCGTCGCCGGGCTCGGCGAGATTGGCGAGGCCGGACTCGACGACGGATCGACCGGCGGTGAGTCCCCCTATCCGCCGACGGTGCTCGGTCTCGACGCCCTGCTGTCGGAGATCCTGGCGACCACCGGATCCGGCTCGGTCGGTGCTCGGTCGGAGCTGCTGACCCGTTTCTTAGCCGGGTGCGAGGACGACGAGGTGGAGTTCGTCAAGCGGGTCCTGATCGGCGAGGCCCGCCAGGGGGCGCTGGCCGGGGTCGTAACCGAAGCGGGGGCCAAAGCGGCGGGGGTCAAGGCGGCCGCGATGCGTCGGGGGGCGATGCTGCAGGGCGACCTCGGTGAGGCGATCCGCGTCGCCATCGTCGACGGAGCCGACGGATTGGACGCCATCGACCTCGAGGTCCAGCGGCCGATCCAACCGATGCTGGCCTCGACCGCGGCCGATGTGGCCGAGGCGTTGGACGCCACGGGGCCGGAGGCGGCGGCGGTTGAATGGAAGTTCGACGGCGCCCGCATCCAGGTTCACGTCAGTCGACATGGGGGCGGCTCGAACCGCGATCGCTCCGTCTCGATCTACACCCGCAACCTCAACCGCGTGACCGACCGGTTGGGCGTCGTGCAGGCGGTCGTCGAGCAGCTGGCCTGCGACTCGGCGGTGCTCGACGGTGAGGTGCTCGGCTTCTTCGGCGACGACGAGTCGCCCGGCCGGTTCCAGGACACGATCAGCGTGTTCGCCACCAGGGGCGGGGACGACAGCGAGGGCTCCGGGGGCGGTGGCGGGCTGCAGCCCTACTTCTTCGATCTGATGTATCTCGACGGCGAGAGCCTGATCGATCGACCGTTGAGCGAACGCTCGGCCGCGCTGCGGGACCTGGCCGAGGCCAGTGGTCTGTCCGATGTGCTCATCCCCCAGGTGTTCACCAGCGACCCCGATGCCGCCCAGGCCCATCTCGATGCGGCGCTCGACGCCGGTCACGAGGGGGTCATGGTCAAAGCCGCCGACGGCCTCTACGAGGCGGGACGACGAGGCAAGTCGTGGCGCAAGGTCAAGCCGGTTCACACCCTCGATCTCGTGGTGCTCGGTGCCGAGTGGGGGCACGGTCGACGGCGAGGCCGGCTGTCGAACCTGCACCTCGGCGCACGTGACGGCGACACCGGCGACTTCGTCATGGTGGGCAAGACGTTCAAAGGATTGACCGATGAGTTGCTCGCCTGGCAAACCGAACAGTTCCTGGCCCGCAAGCTCAGCGAGAGCGAGCAACCGGGGCGGCATACGGTGATGATCCGTCCCGACATGGTGGTCGAGATCGCGCTCGACGGAGCCCAGCGCAGCACCCGCTATCCCGGCGGTGTCGCCCTCCGGTTCGCCCGGGTCAAGAGCTACCGCAGCGATAAGTCGGCAGACGACGCCGACACCATCGACACCGTACGTAAGCTGCTGTAGCATCGCCTGACCGGATCGGCCAACTGCTTTCCGGGTTCCCGATCGGGGACCTGTTCCTTCGCCGAGATCCCTTCACATCATCGAGGTCGCCTCATGTCCGTCACACACCACGACGGAACTCGATTGTCCTCGCCCGACGGCCCGGAACCGGTGTCGGTCGACCATCACTCGCGCCCGGCGGCAGGTATCGCCTTCCTGGTGCTGGCGACCACGCTGTTCCCGATTCAGGACGTGATCATCAAGAGCCTGAGCGATGCCTACGCCGTCCATCAGATCGTGGTGATGCGTGGTGTGTTCGCCCTGCCGATCGTCGCGCTTGCGGTCCGATGGGAGAACCGCTCGTCGCAGCTACGCATCGGACCGATCGGTCTGCAACTGGGCCGGGCGGCAGCGGCCTTCACCAGCTACCTCGTCTACTACATGGCTCTGGCCACCATCGGCCTGGCCCAGACCTCGGCCATCACCTTCTCCACCCCGATCTTCGTGACCATCTTCGCCCCGTTCTTCCTGGGCGAGAAGATCGGCTGGCCCCGGTGGCTTGCGGTGTCGATCGGCCTGGCCGGCGTGTTGATCATCGTTCGACCTGGTTCCGCCGTGTTCGAGCCGGCGATGGTGCTGGCCCTGCTGGCCGCCATCAGCTACGCCACCTCGATCATCCTCACCCGCAAACTCGGGCCCCATTCCAACGGCGGGTCGATGACGCTGGTCGCCGTCCTGTTCTACATCGTCGCCGGGTTGGTCCTCGGTCTGGTGTTCTCCCAGATCGAGTCGTCGTCGGCCCATCCCAGCGTCGCGTTCCTGTTTCGGGACTGGATGTGGCCCGGGAACGAAGACTGGCTCCCGCTCATCGGCATCGGGCTGATCTCCGGAATCGGGTTCTTCGCGCTCAGTCAGGCCTACCGGCTGGCCGAGGCCAGCCTCGTCACGCCCTTCGAGTACACGTACCTGCCGTGGGCGGTGCTTTGGGGGTGGGTGTTCTTCGGTGCCCTGCCCGACATGGCGACCTGGATCGGTCTGGTGCTGATCGTCGGCGCCGGCCTGATGATCGTGGCCCGTGAAGCGCAACTGGCTCGACGTGGTCGCCGGCGGATCCTTCGGCGAGGCCTCGGCGTCCTCCGCCAGCGCTGATCTCCGGCCGGATCCTCACCGACTTTTTCAGCGGAGTGCCGGGTCAGCCGCCGGTGGCGGAGAAGTGCTGGTAGTCCTTGAGGCTCGTCCAGTCACCGCCCCAAGCCCAGCCGATGTCGGCGAATGCTTCGACGACGACGACGCCCGGTTCGATCATCCCGGGCCGCTCGAGTGCGCGGTCGGTGTTGACGAGGGCCAACTCGGGCAGCACCCGTTCGCCCTTCACGTAGGGATTGAGGAACGGGTTGACGTCGACGGCGAGACCCTTGGCGTGTTCGGAGAAGGCGGTTCCGCCGGTGACCGGCCGGCAGACGAACGCCGTGGTGTTGTTGGTGTCGCCGGTGGGTGGGGCGTCGAGATCGGCCTGCGTGACGATGCGCATCTCCTCGATCGGGAACCGTTCGGCATGCAGCGTCTCGAACACCGAAACGATGTCGTCGGCCACGGACGAGGCGACGATGATCTCGCCCGTGTGGTTGAGGCCGTCGAAGCCGAGGAACGACACGGTGACGTAGGCCAGCTCCTCGGGCGGGACGGGACAACCTTCGACCCAGGTCGACCGGGCCAGCGCCTCGGGCACGGCGGACAACGTCTGGACGGTGGCGTGGAACCGGCCGTCGGGCGGTGGAGGCAGGGTGTCGACGGTGGCGAACCGACGGTCGGCCAGTTCGGCCGGTGTCTCGTCGGCCACACCGAAACCGTCGCCGTCGGTCGGCAGGGTGCGCAACCCGAGCCAGTTCGGCCGGGGCGTGGTGACCGTCGGCGGCTCCTGGCTCGTGGACGCAGGGGGAGCCGGGGCTGCGGCCGGCGCTGTCGCAGTGGAGGTCGGCTGCGACGCGGTCGCGTCGGGAGTCGACCTTGCGACTTCGTCGTCCCCTGCGACACCGCACCCGACCAGCGCGATCGTCAGGACGACAGTCACGAGCCAGCCAAAACGGTTCATCTCACCGAGCCGTATAGCCGGCGTCGACGTGGACGATCTCGCCGGTCATGTAGCTGGCATCGTCGGAGGCGAGGAACACCACCACCCGGGCGATCTCCTCCGGCTCGGCCAGCCGCTTCATCGGGATGGTGGCGTCGGCCAGGGCCTGCAGATCGGCAGCCGAGGGCGGACGCTTCCGCTGGGACGACAGCATCGGCGTGTTCACCTCGCCAGGGGCAACGGCGTTGACCCGGATTCCGTGGCCGACGTGGTCGAGGGCCAGTGCTCGGGTCAGCTGGTGGACCGCCCCCTTCGACACGCAGTAGGCGGTGGCACCGGCGGAAGCGACGCCACCCCAGATCGAGCCGAAGTTGACGATCACGCCGGACCCGGCGGCGGTCATGTGCCGCAGCGCGGCCCGGCAGAGGTAGAACATGCCGTCGACGTTGACGCTCATGACCCGTCGCCAGTCGGCGTCGCCGGTGCCGAGCGCATCGGCCCGGTGGATGGTACCGGCGGCGTTGACGAGCACGTCGATCCGACCGAAGCGCTCGACGATCCCGTCGACGGCGGCGGTGCAGAACGACGAATCGCTGACGTCTCCGGCGATCACCATCATCGGACCATCGAGGTCGCGGGCCACCGCCTCGGCGCCGGGGCCGTTGACGTCGATCAGCACCAGAGTCGCCCCCAGGCGGGCGAACTCCCGAACGGTGGCTGCGCCCATACCCGACGCCGCCCCGGTCACGGCCACGACCCGGCTGCCGAACGAACCGCTCGGCACTGCGGTCACGACCAGCCCTCCACACGATCGAACTGGGCGCCGCCGTAGGTCTGCTCGGTCGGCTGGAGTTCGATGCGGTTGATGTTGACGTGGCGAGGGACGGAGATGGCATAGGCGATGGCGTCGGCCACGTCATCGGCGGTGACCTCCTCGACGCCGGAGTCCTTGGCCCTGGCCCTCGCCTCCGGGTCGCCGACCGCCGCATCGTAGAACTCGGTGGTCACCCGCCCGGGGTTGATCTCGGTGACCCGGACACCGGTGCCTCGGAGCTCGAGCCGCAGGTTGGTCGACAGACGGTTGACCGCGGCCTTGGTCGCACCGTAGATGGCCGCCGACACCGGGTAGAGGCCGGCCATCGACCCGATGTTGACGACGTGGCCCCGGTGGCGCTCGATCATCGCCGGGAGCACCGCCCTCGTGGCCACCAGGAGCGAGGTGACGTTGGTGTCGGTGAGGCGGGTTATGTCGTCGATGGACGCCTCGGCCAGTGTGCGGGTGAGTCCGAGCCCGGCATTGTTGACCAGGACGTCGACGGCACCGTGGCGATCCTCTATGTGCTCCACGAGCGACAGCAGAGCGGCCGAGTCGCTCACGTCGAGCACGTGAGGCACGATCGACCCGGGGCCGTCGCCGAACCTCTCGGCATCGACCGCGAGTTCGTCGAGCCGCTCGGCCCGGCGGGCCACGGCGTGCACCTCGTAGCCGTCGATCGCAAGGCGGGCGGCGACGGCGGCCCCGATCCCACTCGAGGCACCCGTCACGATTGCCCGGGGCGCCTCGGACCCGGCACGACTTGCCGGCGCAGTATGGCTGGATTCACTCATTGCCCCGACGGTATCGGGTCGGTCGGTCGTCCCAGGCCGGGCCCCGGGGCGAGGCGGATCGGGCCCTTGGCCGTCGAAGGGTCCACCATCCGGCCCCGCTGCTTGATGACCACCTGGCCGTCGGCCACGAGGCGGCGGGCGGCCGCCCGGGCCGGTTCCATCACGTCCCGCCAGCCCTCGTCGTTGCCGTGTCGATCAGCATCGTCGGCCCCATCATCACCGGCGGTGGCCACCCGGCGGGCCGCCTCCGAGGGGCAGACGGTCGACGAGGCGGGCCGGGCGGCCAGCAGCTCGACGATGGCCGCCTCGAGTGCCCGGTCGACAGGCCCCGGTCGGGAGCGTCGGCAGCGTTGACTGCAGTAGCGGACCTGGTCCCAGTCGTCCGCCCACTTGCGCCGCCACTCGATCGTCCGGCCGCAGGTGGAACAGGTCTTGGGTTCGGGGTGGGAGCGGTTCGCCATCGGCCCGATCGACCCTACCGACGCTCGACGTGGAGAGTAGCGCCGTCGATCCGGATCGAATCACCGGTCCGCACCTCGAACCCGTCGGCCTCACCGATGTCGTCGAGGACCACGATCGGCACAACCCGACCGTAGAGTTCATCGGCCACGAGCGAGCCGATGGTGAGCATCTCGTCCGGGCTGCGCAGCACGAAGGCGGCGGGCGCTGTTCCCAACCGCACCATCTCGACGAGGATCGACGAGGCCGAACTCGAGCCGCGGCCGGATGGCATGAACACCACCGCCCCGGTCAGCGAGACGCCGCGCTGGGGGTGGAGCCGATCGACGACGGTCGCCGTGGTCGGATCGACGCCGCCCCACAGACTGACCGGCTCGTCGAACACCAGAGCGGGCCCATCGGCCGAACCGCCCGCCACCGGTGTCACCGTGACATGCGTGTTCATCCGGGCCCGTCGCTTCCCGACCAGAGCGCTTCGTTGCGGACGAGTCGCCCGGCCACGGCCGACTCGACGCACTCGCCAACGCTACCGAAAACCACATCGACCCCGATGTTGCCCGGGGCGTAGTAGGCCCACTTGGCCGAGTCGGTCATGGCCAGGCCGCCGGTGTTGCGGACGATGGGCGTTATGTAGGTGCAGGTGTCGGTGACGAACGTGACGCCGGCGGCGACCAGCGGTTCGACCCAGCCTCTCAACCCCGCTTCGGTCAGCACCTCCCGCCCGGTCGACACATAGAGATCGACCGACGGATGCACGGTCCGCCCCGCCAGCAACCCGGCCAGCACCCTGATCTCCGCCACCGAGTAGTGAGGGGTGCCGAGGCTGACCGTGGACAGCAGCGGGCTCGACTCCCCGCCGAGCGAAACGCTCAGCTCGTCTCGAGCCCGGCGGCAGTCCGCTGCGGTCACCCGGTAGCGACGCTCGTCGTCGGGTGGCGGCACGGCACCACCACAAGCGGCTTCCAAGGTCGGGGCCTCGGGTGTGATGCCAACGGCGTGGAACATGGCCAGGCTGCCCGACGAGGCGGCCGCCGCGCCCAGCGCCTTGAGGTTGTATTCGACGACGGTGGCGGGCAGACCGACGATCGCCGGGATCGACGAACCGCACAGCCGGCCGACCAGGAAACCGATCACGGGGTAGGCGGCATCGGTGGCCAGCAGGTCGGGCGGCAGGTTGCTCACATCGATGACCACGGAGGCCCGTCGGTTCTCGCTCCGGTGCAGACCGGCGTCCGGGACCCGGCCGGTCACGGCGGCGGCGATGTCGATGAAGTCGCTGTAGCGGTGGGTGCGGGCGCCGAGCACGCTGTTGGCGAAGACGATGGCGTTCGACTCGGCCCAGGCCACGTGGTCGCCGAGACCGGGCCGCCGGTCGTCGGGCCGTTGGTAGGGGGCGCAGGTCCACGTCGGCTCGCAACCCATCGCCACATACGCGTCCATCAGCTTCTTGGCGTCGCGCCGGGTCTCATCGTCGCCCCGGAACAGCTCGGGGTGCAACAGGTCGAGGCTCGACACGTTCAACGTTGTCGGCACCAACACCTCGGCCCCGCCGCCGACCAGCCGATCGGCGAAGTCGAGGCTCGATCGCCCGTGGTAGAGGCAGCTGTCGATGTGGGCGCCGGTGATGGGCAGCAGCGACTCGGCCCTCATCGCCTCGGCCAGGCCGACGACCAGCCGCATGGCCAGGGCCACCCCCTCGCCCCGGGCGCCGGCGAGCATCGCCTGTTCGTGATCGGTCAGCCCGACGGTCACCGCCAGGACCCTCCGGGGTTCTGGTGTACCCACCGATCGCTATCGATCACTGCGCACACCAGAACAAGCGGTCACACCGTGACGAGAGCTCATGGCACACAGGATACGGCGAACGACCTTGCCGTGAACGGCGCTCGAGGGTGTTGACTGGGCTCATGGACACGACCCAGCCCTCGAAACGGACCAACCAGCTCGCTCTCGGCACGATGACGTTCGGCGTCGAAACCGACGAGGGCGGCGCCTTCGCCCAGCTCGATCGTTTCCGAGAGGTCGGTGGCACCCACATCGACACCGCGGACGTCTACGGCGACGGCGAGTCGGAGCGGATCATCGGCCGATGGCTGGCCGATCGACGACCGGACCGGGGTGACGACGGCATGCTCATCGCCACCAAAGGCCGGTTCGCCCCACCCGAGGGACTGGCCGGAGCCTCCCGGCCCGCGCTGCAGGCCGCCGTCGACGCCAGCCTCAGCAGGCTCGGGATCGACCACATCGACCTCTACCTGGTGCACGGTTGGGACCAGGAAACCCCGGTGGCGGAGACACTCGAGACGCTGACCGGGCTGGTGGAGGCGGGCAAGATCGGCCGGGTCGGCTGGTCGAACCTGACCGGCTACCAGTTCGGCACCATCGTCACCACGGCCCGCCTGGGCGACCTGGCCGGACCCGAGGTCATCCAACTCCAGTACAACCTGCTCGACCGCACGATCGAACACGAACTGCTCCCCTTCTGCCTCGACACCGGTATCACCAGCCAGGCCTGGTCGCCGCTCGGAGGCGGCTGGCTGACCGGCAAGTACCGGCGGAACAAACGCCCGGAGGGCGCCACCCGCCTGGGAGAGGACCCGAACCGGGGTGTCGAGGCCTACGACAAGCGCAATACCGACCGGACCTGGGCCATCGTCGACGCCGTGACCGCCATTGCATCCGACCACGGCTGTTCACCCGGTCAGGTCGCCATTACGTGGCTGCTGACCCGACCGACGGTGAGCTCGGTTCTCCTCGGCGCCCGCACACTCGAACAGCTCGACGACAATCTCGGCGCGGCCGACGTCACGCTCAGCGCCGACGACATCGCCCGCCTCACCACCGTCTCGGCACCCGGGCTGCCGGACTACCCCTACGCCATGCTGGAGGAGTTCGCCGGAATGGAGCACTGGCATATCCTCGGCTCGGCGGCCACAATCTGAGTATGAGCCCCTCATCCTCGTCCTCATCGGCGCCCACCCTGTCGATCGACCACGGACCGACCGACGTCCCGCTCCTCGACGAGACGATCCCGGCCAACCTGGCCCGCACGGTGGCGACCTGGCCCGACAACGACGCCCTCGTCTCCGTGGAACAGGATCAGCGCTACACCTACCGCGAGTTCGCCGCCGCGGTCGACGAGCTGGCCAAGGGGCTGATGGCGGCCGGGGTCGAGAAGGGCGACCGGGTCGGCATCTGGAGTCCCAACTACGCCGAGTGGGCCATACTCCAGTACGCCACCGCCCGGATGGGGGCCGTGCTCGTCACGGTCAACCCGGCCTACCGGGTCAACGAGTTGGAGTATGTGCTCAACCAGTCGGGCGTCTCGCTGCTGGTGGCCGCGCCCTCCTATCTGACGAGCGATTACACGGCAATG
>JAOTVU010000094.1 GCA_029863385.1 Acidimicrobiia bacterium | reverse complement strand
GTCGGCGAGGTGACGGGCGTCAACGGCAAACACTTCTCGGTGGCCTCCAATCCCGAATCGCTGATGATCCCCGGCGGACCCCAGGTCGATGTCATGGTTGACTTCACCCACATCGACGCTGCCCGCCGCAACCTCGAGTTCTGTGCCGATCACGGCATTCACGCCGTGGTCGGAACGTCGGGCTTCACCGAGGCCGACTACGGGGCCATCCGCGACCGGTTCACCAGATCGAACTGTTTGATCGCGCCGAACTTCGCCATCGGTGCGGTGCTGATGATCCGTTTCGCCGAGCTGGCGGCGCCCTATTTCGACACGGCCGAGATCATCGAATTGCACCACGACGCCAAGATCGACGCACCGAGCGGAACCGCCGTGTCGACGGCTGAACGGATAGCGGCGGCCAGCGATCGGTGGGCGGCCGACCCCACGCAATCGGAGACGATACCCGGTGCCCGCGGCGCCAAGGGACCGCTCGGTATTCCCATTCATTCGGTGCGGATGCGGGGGATGGTCGCCCACCAGGAGGTTCTGCTCGGCACGATGGGCCAGACCCTGCAGCTCCGTCACGACTCCTACGACCGGTCGTCGTTCATGCCCGGCGTGATTCTGGCGGTGCGTCGAATTGCCGAGGTCGAGGGCTTAACCGTCGGACTCGACCGAATCCTCGATATCTAGCTCGTTCGGCTCGACGGCCTCAGGTCCGCCATCATCGTCGCGGGTCAGCTCCATCAGCGACTGCGCCTCACCCTCGCTGCTGAAGAACTCGTTGTAGACGCTCCAGGCCACGGCGATGGCGGAGATGACGAAGATCTGGAGGCGGTACTCGGCGATGAAGCCGCCGACGCCCTGCAACGGCGATTCGAAGACCTCGCCAACCTGTCGGATCAACACCAGCCGCGCGATGGTGCCGCTGATGTTGAGGATGATGAACGGGATGATCCGCACCCCGGTGGCCGCCGACATCGCACAGATGATGTTGTTCGGCATCAGGAAGATGAGGGGATAGGCGATCTTCCGGAAGTATCGTTCGCCGTCTCGTATGAGCGGCCCGTAGGTCTTGCTGCGTCGTTCGGTCCAGGCGATCGCCCGCTCGCCGTACCAGAAGCCGAGCAGGTAGTAGAGGGGATCCGACGCCACCAGGCGGGCGAAGCCGACGGCGTAGTAGGTCGCCGCATCCAGATGGATGGTGGTGAGGGTGAGAATCCGGTTGCGGGGGTTCAGCGCGATGAGCAGGGCGGGATGCCGGTCGAACCACAGGGCGGTGTTGAGATCACCGATGATGGCGGCGCCCTGGGAGATGATGACCAGGCCGATCACCGTGCGCACGATCCACTTGCCCGGCGGGTGTCCTGGCTCCATTCTCACCCCTCGCAGTCTCGCACGATCCGACGACAAAAACTCCCCGCTACCGCCGCCGGTCCGGAGGACCCGGCGGGCGCCGAAGCCGCTCGAGTTTGCTGACGCAAACTCTTGGGCTTGGAAGGGGTGCCCTGGAGATCGATTTTCCGCACCGCTGCTACCGTTGGCCCTACTGTGGCCTCCGTGACTTCGCCCGCCCGCCCCGACACCGGTCCGGGCAACGCCGCCGACTGGTCGTTCGCCCGGCGGCCCTTCTGGCTGTTCTCACACGTGTTCGCGTTGGCCGTGGTCGTGCTGTTCGTGAACCTGGGCCTGTGGCAGCTGAGCCGCCATGGCGAGCGGCAGGCGGCCAGCGCCGAACTGTCGAGCCGCCTGATGTCGGAAACGATCGTGGTGAATGGTTCCGCCGACCTCGGCGGTCCGCCATCTCGGCTCGACTACCGTCCGGCCACGGTTTGGGGGACGTTCATCGACGGCGATTTCGTACGGGTCGTCAACCGCTCCCAGGGCGGCGTGGCCGGTGAGCACGTGGTAGGCCTCATGGAGCTGGGCGACGGATCGCTGCTCGCCGTCAACCGGGGCTTCGTTCCCGCCAACACCGACGTGGCGGTGCAGCCGGCACCGACGGGCAGGGTGCCGGTCGACGGGTGGCTTCGGGAGTCGGTTCAAAAAGGCCGATTCGGAGCGGATGACACGGGCGAAGGGGCGCTGGTTCCCCGAATGAACACCGATGATCTGGCCACCCGCGCCGGTCGGGCGGTTGCCCCCGTCTGGCTCCAGCTGGCGGGGGTCGACGGCGACTCGACCGCGGCCACATTTCCGGATCCTGTTCCGTTGCCGGAACTCGACGACGGCCCCCACCTCGGCTACGCGGCACAGTGGTTCGTCTTCGCCACCCTGGGTGTGCTGTTCTACGGCGCGCTGCTTCGTCGCCAGTCGAGAAGCCGATGAGCGCCGGCCGACTCCGTCTGCTGACCCTGCACGGGCTCCGCCTCGTCGGGCTGGCAACGCCCGAAGCCGTGGCCGAGATCCACGATCTCGACCCCGCCGCGGTTGGGGAGGAGCTGCACCGGCAGAGCGTGGAGGGCCTGGTATCCCCGGCCCGCGGTGATGGTGGCCGGTGGACGCTCACCGGGCCTGGTCGCCGCCACGGCGAGGAGCTCTTGGGCCGGGAACTCGTCGCAGCCGTCGCCGAGGACGGCACTCCCGGCCGGTCGGTGGTCACGGCCGTCTACCACCGATTCCTCCAACTCAACCAGCCGATGCTCGCCGTCTGTACGAACTGGCAGATCGTGAATCGGGATCCGATCGAGCTGAACGACCACAGCGATCCGGATCATGACAACGCCGTGATCGCCGCACTCGGCGACATCGACGACAGCATCCAACCGTTGTGTGCTGAACTGGAGTCGATGCTTACCCGGTTCCGTCGCTACCGCCCGGGATTCACCGAAGCGCTTCATCGCCTGCGTATCGGGGAAACCGACTGGCTGACGAAGCCCACGATTTTGTCCTACCACACCCTGTGGTTCCAACTTCACGAGGATCTACTCGCTACGCTCGGATTGGAGCGGGCCGCTGAAACCGCCAGGTTGAACGGCAACCCCACATCCGATCGTCCGAAAGGAACACCCGAGACGAACCCCGGGATTCGATTGGAACCTCGAGCGTGCCGGCCGCACCCGCGCCAGTCCGACTCCCAGCTCACCGACATCCCGCTCACCGATAGACGGAAAGATTCATCATGACATCCGACGCGGCATCACAACCCACCCGCCCTCAGGCCCGTTTCGGGCCCGTCCTCACCGCAATGGTGACACCGTTCGACGACAAGGGTGCACTCGATCTCGAGCGGGCCCGTAACCTGGCCCGCTATCTCGTGGCCAACGGCAACGACGGCGTCGTCGTCGCCGGAACAACCGGTGAGTCCCCGACGATCTCCTACGAGGAGCAGCGGGAACTCACCGTGGCGGTCCGGGAAGCCATCCCGGACCACACCCTCGTCGCCGGTGCCGGAAGCAACGACCTCCGGACCGCCATCAAGAACACCCACATGGCCAACGAGGCGGGGGCCGACGGTATTCTGGCCGTCACGCCCTACTACAACCGTCCGTCCCAGGTCGGCCTCGAGGCCCACTTTCGGGCATCCGCCGCTGAAACCGACCTGCCGGTGATCCTCTATGACATTCCGGTGCGAACCGGCCGCAAGATCTCGGCCGAAGTGCTCGGGAGGCTGGCCGAGGTCGACAACATCGTGGCGGTGAAGGATGCGGCCGGTAACCCCGGCGCCTCGGCTGCGATCATCGCCGAAACCGGGTTGCAGTACTACTCGGGTGACGATTCGCTGACACTGCCGCTGCTCGCCGTCGGAGCGGTCGGTGTCATCGGCGTCGCCACCCATTGGGTCGGCCGGGAGATGGCCGACATGATCGCCGCCTTCGCCGATGGCAAGGTGGCCGAGGCCCAGCGACTCAACGCCCTCATGCTGCCGTCCTTCGCCTACGAGACGGGTGATCTGGCCCCCAACCCGGTACCCACCAAGGCCCTGATGAACCTGATCGGCGTGCCGGTGGGCGAGTGCCGACTGCCGATGGGTCCGGCCCCCGACAACCAGGACGATCTGGCCCGAGCGGTCCTCGCCGGTCTCGGCCGGAGTGTGTCCTGATGGCCGCTCCCGTTCGAATCTCCTTCCTCGGCGGCCTCGGAGAGATCGGCAGAAACTGTGCCGCCATCGAGGTCGACGGCCGCATCATGCTCATCGACTGCGGCCTCATGTTCCCCGAGGCCGATCATGCCGGCGTCGACATCATCCTGCCCGACTTCACCTATCTGCGGGAGAACGCCCATCGGGTGGAAGGCGTGGTGGCCACCCACGGCCACGAGGATCACATCGGGGCGCTCAGTTTTCTGCTGGAGGAGATGCCGCTGCAGATCATCGGTTCGCCGCTCACGATCGGTATGGCCAAGAGCCGGATCGGTGAGCGGGGCGTCACGGATCAAGCCACCTTCATCGAGGTGAGCGACAACGATCGTATCCAGGTCGGACCCTTCGACATGGAGTTCTTCCCGGTCACCCACTCGGTGCCTCACGGTTTCGCCACCGCCTTTCACACCCCGCAGGGCGTGATTCTCCACAGCGGCGACTTCAAGCTCGATATGACGCCGGTCGATCAGCGCCTCACCGACCTGGCCGGGCTCGGGCACCTGGCCAAGGACGACGGTATTCGTCTGTTCCTGTGCGACTCCACCAACGCCGAATCGGCCGGGTTCTCCGATTCCGAGACCTCGATCGGGCAGTCGATCCAGGATCTTTTCCGGGCTCGCGAGGGTAGGCGGCTGATCATCGCCTGCTTCGCAAGCCACATTCACCGGGTCCAGCAGATCGCCGATGCCGCCATCGCCACCGGCCGCACCATCGCCACGATGGGGCGGTCGATGAACACCAACGTGGCATTGGCCCGCCAGATGGGCCTGCTACAAATCCCCGACGCCAAGCTGCGAGCCATCGAGGACGTCGACGACATCCCCGACGGCGAACTCTGCGTCATCTCCACCGGTTCCCAGGGTGAACCGCTGTCGGCCCTGGCCCGCATGGCCTCCGGTGACAACAGGTGGCTGTCGGTCCACGAAGGCGACTGCGTGATCCTCTCCTCACATCCGATCCCCGGCAACGAGTCCAGCGTCTCCCGGGTCATCGACGGGCTGATACGACGAGGCGCCGAGGTCGTACACTCGGGCATCGCCCGGGTTCACGCCACCGGCCACGCCAAGGCCGAGGAACTACGGGTCATGCATTCGATCGTGCAGCCCGAGTGGTTCATTCCTGTTCACGGCGAATACCGCCACATGGCCGAACACGCTCGGCTTGCCGCCGGCATGGGTCAGCCCGCCGACAAGATCATGGTCTGTTCCGACGGCGACTCGGTGATCCTCTCCGACAAGGGTCTTCGACGAGGTGAGGAGATTCCGGCCGACTACATCTACATCGCCGGATCGATCGGACCGCTCGACCACAGCGTGCTCATCGATCGCCGGGTCCTCGGGCAGGAAGGTTTCGTCGGTGTCATCGTGCCGATCGCGATCGTCGGAGCGTCGGCCGAGCTTCTGCGCGAACCGGAGATCGTGAGCCGGGGCTGGGTGGAAGGCGACGAGGGCGATCTGCTTCGCAAGGAGGCCACGTTGGCGGTGCGTGAGGCCGTCGAGGAGGCGCTGGCCGACGGCAAGCGGGGCCGCGACGAGATCGAGCGCATCACCCGCCGGGCCGTCGGCCGCTTCATCAACCGGCGCACCAAGCTGCGACCCATGGTCGTACCGGTTGTGCTCGGCGCCCACGAAGGTGGCAAGTCGTCGTGACCGTGACCGTGCCCGAGGCCGTCGCACCTGCGGAGCAGGTGCCTACCGAGATTCGCCTGGCGCCGAAACGACGTCCGCTGTAGTCGTTTCGTATGGGACAGGAAGATAGACCAGTGACACGACGGTTCGGTCTGCATCCGGAAGTGTTGGGAACCGAAGCAATCACCCGCTACACCCGGCACATCGTCGAGTTGGCCGACCCCGAACAACTCGACCTCGCCGTCCCATCCTGCGGCGACTGGACGATGGCCGATCTGGTCTGGCATCTCGCCGAGGTTCAGTCGTTCTGGGCCTGGATCATCGAGCATCGTCCGGCCCCCGTCGAGGAGGCCGAGATGCCGGATCGGGCGGTCGACGCCGCGCTTCGAGCCCAACTCACCGACGCAAACGATCGCCTGTGCGCCGCCCTCGATGCCGCCTCCTTCGACGATCCCGCCTGGACCTGGCACCTGGAACACAAGACGGTCGATTTCAGCATTCGCCGCCAAACCCACGAGGCGTTGATCCACTGCTTTGATGCGGTGCTCGCCACCGACGGACCGGCGCCGGTCGTCGAACCCGCGCTGGCGGCCGACGGATTCGACGAGCTGGTCACCGTCATGGCCGGGGGAGTACCGGAGTGGGCGGAGTACAAGTCCTCGGATCGCCGAATCGACGTCTGGGCCGTCGACACCGACGACCGCTGGCTGCTCGAGCTGGGCTCGATCACCGGTCGCTCGCCCCGCGGAACCGACTATGTCGACGAACCGACCATCGCCGTGGTCGATCCTCAGTCCGGAACCGCTCCATCGGCAGGGCTCAGCGGCCCGGCGCTGGAGCTCGACCTGTGGGCCTGGGGGCGAGGTTCCGTCGACGAGCTGACCGTCAGCGGCGACGAAGCCGTGGTGAACGCTCTGCGGTCCTTGATCATCAGCTCCACCCAGTGAACCGCTCCGAGGTCACCGGGTAACGGTGCACCACCCGGTCGCGGAACTGCGCTAGGCTTTGCAGCACTGTGGCAACATCAACTCGGAACCAATCGCGTTCCGGTCGTGGGGCTACGGGCGGAGGCAGACCGACACGCAAAAAGTCGGCGAAGCGTCGCGCCCAGGAAGACCGTCGGGACATCCAGGGCTTGTCGCTCATCGCCCTGGGCGTTCTCTTCGGGCTTGCGCTCTACACCGGAACAACCGGCATCGTCGGACAGGCCGTGGCCTCGGCCAGCGGTGTCCTGTTCGGCCTCGTTCGTTATCTCGGACCTCCGGCTCTCATCGCCGGCGGATTCCAGCTACTGCGGACCAACAGCTCGCGAAGTCGGCGACGGAAGAAACGGACCGACTATACGCAGCTCCTGGCCTGGGGCTCGCTGGTGGCGGCCGTCTTCTGCCTGCTCGACATCCTGGGCGGCAAACCGCATTGGGGTTCGACGCCGGAGGCCCTTAGCCGCTCCGGTGGCTGGGTCGGTGTCGCCATCGGCGGCACGCTGGAGCGCTACCTCGGTTCGATCGGTGAGGTCGTCATAACCGTCACGCTGATGATGGTGGCCGCCGTCCTGCTGACCTCGATCTCGCTCGGCCCGGCGGCCGACACCATGGCCGAACGGTTCGGGCTGATCTGGGCCCGTGGCCTGGATCGAGCCCGCGAACGGTTCCAGGACCGCGACTGGCTGCGGCGCGATGACAGCGACCGCACCGGTGACATCACCGACGAACGACCCCCGGGCCTGGCCTCGATGTTCACCGACGGCGACGACGATCCGAGCGAACAGGCCGACATCTACATCGACTTGCGCCACGGCGGGCATTCCTCGCGCTCCAAGCCCGACCCCGAGCCGGTGGTGGCCGTCGACGAGGACGAGACCGTCATCGTCGGTCAGCTCGACGACGACTGGTCGGACGGGCCGCCGTCGCCGATCATCGAGGTGCCGGTTCCGGCCATGGTCGACAGCCTGTCGGTGGCGACGCCCCAGCCGCCCGACGGCATGTGGCACCTGCCCGGCCTCGAACTCCTCGATCACTCCGAGGTTCAAGACGTCGACCGGGCCTCGGTTGAACGGACCGGCCGACGGCTCGAGCATGCCCTGGCCGAACACGCCGTCGAGACCCGCCTCATCGGTGTGGTCGTCGGGCCGACGGTGAGCCGGTTCGAACTCGAACTCGGCCCCGGCGTCAAGGTGTCACGGGTGACGTCGCTGCACAAGGACATCGCCTACGCGATGGCCACGCCCGACGTTCGTATCCTCGCCCCGATCCCGGGCAAGCAGGCGATTGGCGTCGAGGTGCCCAACGTTCGTCGTCAGATCATCACGGTCGGCGACCTGCTGATGTCGGAGGAGGCCTCCAAGTCGGTTCATCCGCTCGAGGTGACGCTCGGCCGGGACATCACCGGCCGCACCATCATGGCCAACCTGGCCCGCATGCCCCACCTTCTGGTGGCCGGTCAGACCGGCTCCGGCAAGTCGAGCTGCATCAACTCGATGCTGACGTCGATCCTGATGCGCTCCACGCCCGATCAGGTCCGTCTGATTCTCGTCGACCCCAAGAGGGTCGAACTCACCCAGTACGAACGCCTGCCCCACCTGCTCACCGAGGTGGTCACCGACCCCAAGAAGGCCGCCAATGCGCTGGCCTGGGCGGTGCGGGAGATGGAGCGGCGCTACGACCTGCTGAGCGAGGTCGGGGTTCGCGACCTCGACGGCTACAACAGGGCGGTCGAAGAGGGTCGCCTCGACCCGATTCCCGGTCCGGACGGACAGCCCCTGGAGTATCACAAGCTGTCCTACATCCTGGTGGTGCTCGACGAGCTGGCCGACCTCATGATGGTCGCCGCCCGCGATGTCGAGGAATCGATCTGCCGGATCGCCCAGAAGGCCCGGGCTGTCGGCATCCACCTGATCATCGCCACCCAACGACCCTCGACCAACGTCATCACCGGCCTCATCAAAGCGAACGTCCCGGCCCGGCTTGCCTTCGCCGTGTCATCGCTCACCGACAGCCGGGTCATCTTGGATCAGCCGGGAGCCGAGCGTCTCGTCGGTCGCGGCGACGCCCTCCTCAACGACGGCACCACGTCAACCCCGACCCGTTTCCAGGGTGCTTGGGTGACCGAGGAGGAGGTGTCGGCCATCGTCGATCACTGGACCGGCCAGGCGCCCGACGTCACCTACGACTCCCGGCTTCTGGACGACGAGGGTGGAGGAGAGGCCGCCTCGTTCATCCCCGGCGGCTCCACCGGTGACGAGGGTGACGACGACCTGCTGCTGCAGGCCATGGAGCTGGTGGTGCGGTCCCAGCTGGGTTCGACGTCGATGCTCCAACGGAAACTCCGGGTCGGATTCGCCCGGGCCGGGCGACTCATGGACCTGCTCGAGGAACGGGGCGTTGTCGGCCCTTCGGTCGGCTCCAAGGCTCGCGAAGTGCTGATGACGGCCGAAGACCTCGACGCCGGCCGCTGGCCCAAGGGGGTGGCCGCTCCGGCCGTCAAGGCCGCGACACCAGCGCCGACCGGACCGATCATGGCCGGGACGGCCGGTGTGGCCCCGGCGCCGCCGCCCGCATCCAACGACCACTCCGATGACGCCGCGACCGGCGGTTCGCCATCCGGTGGTTCGCCGTCCGGCCGCTCGTCGGGATCCGGTCCAGGGACCGGTGGATCCGCAGAGTCCGACGGCTCGTCGTCGGGCGGTGGGGTCCATCCGTCGTCGGCCGACTGGCCGGGATCGACCACCGGAAACCCCTTCGACTCGCCGGCCCTGCCGACCCGGAAGGACCCGCCGCGGCGATCCGGCCCGACAGCCTTCGACAACCAACCGAACGTCGAAGTGTCCAAGGACCAGTCAAGGCAACGACGCCGCACCCTGGCCGACATACCCAATCCGGAACCTGTCCGCATCCCGGATCCGGCGGAGTTGCGAGCCCGATCGAAACCGATCGGATCGCCGTCCGGCCGTCCCGGTCTGGACACCACGGTCGGACCTGACCCGGATCTCGGCCTGGAGCCCGACTCCGGCTCTTCGGTCGGGCTGCTGGAGCGCCCCAAGGTCGAGGACCTCGACGAAGTGGAGCGGGCCGGTCTCGACGTTGTCGTCGGGGCGGAGCCGGCCGCCGACGGCTCACCGGACGTTGCGGACGAGTCTGCGGCACCATCACCCCCGGTCCTGCGGGTGGTGAAGGGAATCGAGCCCGACCCCGACGACGACCCGGCACCGTTCGACATCGAGGAGGACCTTCCAGCCGGCGAAGCGATCCCCGACGATGACGACCAGCCGGTCGACGAAGCAGTTTTCGACTCCGACGACATCTTCGATCCCGACGCCGACGATGATGACGACGAGTTCGATCCCGACGCCGCCTTGAGCGCCGACGATTGGTCGGATGAGTTCGACGAGTTCGATCCCGACGACGATGACGACGAGTTCGACGGTGACTACGACTCGGCCCTGGCGCCTCCGCCCGGCTATCCGAGCGGGTAGTTCGATTCCGCTCTGAAGTTGTGCAGGTGGAGATCGGGCTTTTTGAACGCTGATAGCCTCCACTGGTGGCATTCGTAACCGAACCGACGATGATCGTCGCCCTCATCGAGGTGGCGATCGGGTTGTGGCTTCTCACGACGGCCGCCGACGAATTCGTCGAAGGCGCAGCCAACGTCGCCAGCGCCCTCAGCATCTCGCCGGTCGTCATCGGTGCCGTCATCGTCGGCTTCGGCACGAGTGCACCGGAGCTGCTCGTCTCCTCGCTCGCGGCCTGGCATGGAGACCTCGATCTCGGGGTCGGAAACGTCGTCGGGAGCAACGTTGCGAACCTCACACTCGTGCTGGGCGCGGCGGCACTCATCGTGGTGCTTCGGGTCACCCCGTCGGTGCTGGCCAGGGAGGCCCCGCTGTCGTTGCTGGCCGTCCTGTTGTTCGCCTACTTCACGACCGGCGGGCTCCAGCGGTGGGAAGGGACGGTGCTGTTGGGTGCCCTGGTGGGTGTGCTGACGTGGATCATCGTCGGCGGGCGGATCGACCACGTCGAGAGCCATTCGCTCGACAACGGCGGGCCACTTTCGACGCAGGCTCTGCGCACGGGCCTCGGCCTTCTCGGGACCGTCGCCGGTGCCCAGCTGCTCGTCTGGGGGGCATCGGCCATCGCAACGATGGCCGGCATCTCCGGGGGCTTCGTCGGCTTCACGCTTGTGGCCATCGGAACATCGTTGCCGGAGCTCGTGACGGCGGTGGCCGCCGCTCGGAAGGGCGAGACCGAGATCATCCTCGGCAACCTTCTGGGCAGCAACATCTTCAACAGCCTGGCCGTCGGAGGCGCCATCGCCGCCATTCACCCCGGTGCCGTCGACGACGAGGAGTTGGCCACGATCGGTATCGTCGGCATGGCGCTGGTCGCCTTCATCGCCTGGGCGTTCATGGTCACCCGCAAACGGGTCCACCGAATCGAAGCCGTTGTGCTGTTGGTCATCTGGTTGGCCTCGGTCGCCCTAATGGCCCGGGGGGCAACGGAGCCGGTCACCGTGGCGCTCGGGCTTTCGTCATTCTGAGGGCCGACATCGACGGTCCAGCCGGTCCGCCGCCCTCCCGGTCGAACGGCTACTGTCGCAAGCGATGAGCGATGACGACACCTCGTACAGGGAGTTGCAGGTTCCGGTCGCCGGGGGGATGGTCACGGCGGGACGGTGGGGTGAGGGCGACAGGATCGTCGTCGCCTCCCATGGCATCACCGCCAATCACCGTTCGTGGCAGGCGGTAGGGGAGCAACTGGTGGCCCGCAGCGGCGGGGCGGTTTCGCTGGTGGCCGTCGACCATCGTGGCCGGGCCGGCAGCGCCGGCGTGGTGGGTCCCTACGGATTGTCCCAGCACGCCGACGATCTGATCGCCATCCTCGACCACCTCGACCTCGAAGGCGCCGTGCTCACCGGCCATTCGATGGGCGGGTTCGTCGTCGCCCTGGCTGCTGAACGGCACGCCGGTCGGGTCGACGCTCTGGCCCTGGTGGATGGCGGCCTGCCCTTCCCGCTCCAACTACCGCCCGACGTCGACACCGAAGCGGTGATCCGGTCGGTCATCGGTCCCGCTCTCGATCGTCTCGACCAGCGCTGGCCCGACGTCGACTCCTACCTCGGGTTTTTCCAGGCGCACCCGGCGTTCAGCCCGCCCAACACCTGGCACCGGGCGGCCGACGCCTACGTGCGGTACGACGCCGTGATCGATGACGACGGGCAGGTCCGATCGAGCGTCAACAGGGAGGCCGTGCTGGTCGACGGCGGTGCCGCCATCGTCGATCCTGACTCCTCCTCGGCGCTGCGGCGCATCGACCAACCGTCGGTGCTGCTGTGGGCCCCGCGGGGCATCCTCGATCAGAGCCCCGGTCTGTATCACGCCGATCAGATCGCCGACGCCTCATCCGAGCTCGATCACCTCACCGCCGCCCTGGTCGACGACACCAATCACTACACGATTCTGGTTGGCGAGGCCGGAGCGGCTCGGGTCGTGGAGACGATTCTCGGCCTGGCGGCCTGAGGCGAGGCCCTGTGTCCCAGCCTGACCCGGTTCCTTGGACCGACCAGGTGGTGGACCTAGACTGAGACCCAACACTGACGAAGGCGGAATCGTCAAGCCATGGGAGCGACGTACGTTGCACATTCGAACATCTGGAGAGCCGGTTGAAACAACCCTGCTCGTCAGCAACCTCCAGTTCCCCGAAGGACCCGTATGGCTTTCCGACGGGTCGGTGCTGGTGGTCGAGATCGCCCGCGGCACCCTGACGAGGGTTTCGCCGGACGGCGACGTCGACGTGGTGGCCGAGCTCAAGGGCGGACCCAACGGCGCCGCCGTCGGCCCCGACGGCAGAATCTACGTCTGCAACAACGGCGGCCTCACCTGGAGCGAGGTCAACGGGCTCATGGTCCCCGGTAACCAACCGGACAACTACGCGGGCGGCAAGATCCAGCGTGTCGATGTGCAGACCGGCGAGATCGATCTGCTCTACGACGAGGCCAACGGCATCATGTTGCGGGGCCCCAACGATCTGGTGTTCGACGACGCGGGCGGCTTCTGGTTCACGGACCATGGGAAGATCCGGCCGAGACAGCGGGACCGGGGCGGCCTCTATTACGCCAAGGCCGACGGTTCGGAGATTCGCGAGGTGGTCTATCCGCTCGACGCGCCCAACGGCGTCGGCCTCTCACCCGAGCAGGACATGCTGTACGTGGCCGAGACCTTCCAGGGACGGGTGTACCAGTGGCCGCTGTCCGGGCCCGGAGAGATCGCCGGGTACTTCGGCCCCGAACACCGGGGTGAGGTGTTGGCCGATCCCGAGGGGGGGCCGCTCTTCGATTCGCTGGCCGTCGACTCGCTCGGCAACGTATGCGTGGCCACCATCCGCAAGGGTGGTATCACGAGCATCACGCCCGACGGTGCCCACCGCTTCATCCCGTTCGACGATCCGCTCACGACCAACATCTGTTTCGGCGGACCGAATCACGACACGGCCTTCGTCACCCTCTCGGGATCGGGCCGGCTCGTGTCGTGCCCATGGGAGGTCCCCGGACTCGAGCTCGCTTTCAACCTGTAGATCGGCGCCCTGTAGGCCCTGTCGTGCGCCCCGCAAACCGGTGGCGGTCGGAACCGGGTTCGGGGCAGGGGAGTGACCGCCCGGTAGTCTGGTCGCCAATGGCGCAGAGCTATTGGATAGAAACCCTGGGTTGCCCGAAGAACCAGGTCGACTCCGACAAGTTGACCGGCACCCTGACCCGCGACGGGCTCAGTCCGGCCGACTCGCCGGCCGACGCCGACGTCGTGGTGATCAACACCTGCGCGTTCATCGAAGAGGCTCGTCAGGAGTCCGTCGACACGATCCTTGCCTTCGACGGAGCCCGGAAGGCGGGCTCACGGCTTGTCGTCACCGGCTGTCTGGCCGAACGGTACGGCGACGAGCTGTCGGCCGCGCTGCCCGAGGTCGATCGGGTTGCGCCCTTCGGAGCGTCGCTTCTCTCCGAGCGTGAGTCTGAGGACGGCGGCGACGCGGCTTCGCCTTCGATGGCCGTTCCGGTCACGCTCGGCGCCACGAAACCGGCCCGGCGGTCGTCGTTCGATCTGCTCGAGCTGCCCCGGCCCCCGGCATCGGCCCCGTGGGCCTACGTGAAGGTGGCCGAGGGTTGCGACCGCAACTGCGGCTTCTGCGCCATCCCGAGCTTCCGGGGCAAACAGCGGTCCCGCTCGGGGCAGTCGATCCTGGCGGAGATCGAGCAACTCGGGGTCTCCGAGGTCGTGCTGGTTGCTCAGGACCTGGCCGCCTACGGTCGCGACCAGGGTCGAGGTGAACGGCGGATCGTGCCGCTGGTCAGGGCAGTGTCCGAACTCGTGCCCCGCGTTCGCCTGCTCTACCTCTATCCGTCGGACCTCACCAACGAGCTGATCGACACGATTTGTGAGACGGGCGTGCCGTACTTCGACCTGTCGCTCCAGCACGTTTCGCCGCCGCTCATGCGCCGGATGCGGCGATGGGGTGACGGCACCAGGTTCACCGAGCGGATCGAGGCGATCCGGGCCCGGGAACCTGGGGCCGCCTTCCGCTCGAACTTCATCGTCGGCTATCCCGGCGAAACCGAGGCGGACCACGACCTTCTGCTCGACTTCGTCGAACAGTCCCGCCTCGACTGGTGCGGGTTCTTCGCCTACTCCGAGGAGGAGGGAACCCACGGGGCGACCCTCGACGGCAAGGTTCCCGCCGGCTTGCGATCGGAACGTCTGGCCGAGCTCCGGGAGCTGCAGGACCGGATCACCGCCGAAAAGCGCGCCGAATTGGTCGGCGAGCGACTTGAGGTGCTGGTCGATGCGGTCGGGCGGGGGCGGTCCGTCCGGGAGGCTCCGGAGATCGACGGGATCATCACCGTTGACCCGGTTCTCGACGTCGGCTCGCTGGTCACGGTGACCGTCGAGGGGGCCGAGGGCCCCGATCTCATCGCCTCCCCGTTGCAGTTGCAGGTCGCCGAGGTGTCGGTCGGTGGCTGAGGTCCCGATTCGACAGCAGGATGAACGGATGGATTTCATTGGTCGATCCCGCTGGGCGTTGGCGGCCAACGCCCTCACCATCACCCGGATCGTGCTGGCGCCGGCCCTGGCCATGATGATCCTCTATCGCAATCCGTGGTGGGTCAGCTTCTGGTTCGCCTGGTTGCTCGGCTTCACCGACTTTCTCGACGGTCGGCTCGCCCGTCGCACCACCCCGACCCGGGTCGGTGCGTTTCTCGATCCGCTGGCCGACAAGGCCGTCGTGCTGCTGGCCGCATTCGCGCTGGTCGGCATCGATCGTTTCCACTGGCTTCCGGTCGCCTTGATCACGGTCAGGGAGGTCGCCATCATGGTCTACCGGAGCTACTGGGGACGGCGCGGCCTGGCCATCCCCGCCCGAACGTCGGCCAAGTACAAGACCTTCGTGCAGGGCCTCGCCATCGCCGCTGCGCTCTGCCCGGCCTTCGACGGAGTGTTGTGGGTGGCCGGCGCCCTGCTCTGGTTCGCCGTTGCCTTCACCCTCTACAGCGGATTCCAGTACGCATGGGACGGCCGCAGTGCGCTGCGAGTGACGGGGCAGCGCTGACGGCCCGAGCGGCGTCCGTCGGCATGCTGCTGGCGTTCGTCCTGCTGGTGGGTTGTGTCGGTGGTGGTCCGGCCGGTCGTGCGACGAGTGGGTCGTCCGCCCGATCCACAGCCGATGCCGCCGCAGTTGGGAACTCCGCCGGCGGCTCGTCTCCGGCGTCCGACGAGGCCCCCGAGCCGATTGAGTTCACCCCGACCTTCGACGAAGGATCCTGCCCGCCCGATTTCCCCGGGCAACTCGCACCCCGATGCGGAACGGTCGACGTGCCATCGGACTGGTCGACGGGCGAGGGCACGGTGACCCTGGCGGTCGCCGTTTTCCCCTCGACGGCGGCCGATCCGGCTCCCGACCCGGTCGTCTATCTCGAGGGAGGACCCGGCGGTCATGCGCTCGAGACGCTGGTGTACTCAGCCGACACGCTGGTGGTGCCGCTGCTCGAACGAAGCGACGTCGTGGTCTTCGACCAGCGCGGAGCGGGTCTCTCGGAACCCCGCCTCGCCTGCCCGGAGGTCACCGAGGCGACGCGTGAGGTGGAGGACATCCCGATCACCGACAACGCCGAGGCCGAACGCCGGTATCTTGATGCACTCGGGGCGTGTCACGACCGGTTGGTCTCGTCCGGCACCGATCTGGCCGATTTCAACTCGTTCAACAACGCCCACGACACCGATGCGATCCGGCGTGCCCTCGGCTACGAGCAGTGGAACCTGTTCGGCATCTCGTATGGCACCAAGCTGGGGCTCGAGTCGATGCGGCAACACCCCGGCGGAATCCGTGCCGCGGTCCTCGACTCGGTCTATCCCCCCGAGGTCGACTCGGTGGCCGAGAATCCCCTCACGTTCATCGCGTCCTACGAGCGGGTGGCCGGGGCTTGCGAGGCTGAGCCGGCGTGTGCCGCCCAGGGTGACCTGATCGACCGCCTCGCCGGCCTGGCCGTCGACTTGCAGGCCGACCCGGTGAAGGTGGAGATCAGCGACTACGTCTCCGGCGATCGCGACGACATGTACCTCACCGGCGACGCTCTGGTCGGCATCGTGACCCAGGCGCTGTACTCGCCCTCGTGGTTCACCGATCTGCCCGAGTTGGCCTCCGATCTCGAGGCCGGTCGGACAGGTGTTGCCGGGCAGTTCCTCAGCCAGCAGCGGACACTGGAACGGTATGTCTCCGAGGGTATGTTCTATGCGTTCAGCTGCCACGAGGAGATACGCTTCTCGGACCCGGCCGCCGTGGTCGATCCGCCGGATCCCTTCGGTCTGCGCGAGACATTCGACCTTGCCTCCAACACCGGGTCCAACGCCTTCGAATCCTGCGCCGTCTTCGACAGCGGGCGGGCCGTGGCCGAGGCCGACGAGCAGGTCGTCAGTGACATCCCCGCACTGCTGCTCGCCGGGGTGTTCGACCCGGTCACGCCGGTCTCCTGGGCCGAGCGGGCCGCCGAAGGCCTCTCACGCTCCCATCTCGTCGTGGCCCCGCACGCCTCCCACGGTGTGTCCGGCAGCGAGTGCGGGATGTCGGTCGTGGTCGCCTTTCTGGATGATCCGACCGTTGCCCCCGACGCCGCCTGTTTCGACGGTGACGAGCCCCGGTTCATCGGACCGGCGGCCGAGGAGCTGGAGCTGGTTGAGGTGACGTATGTCGTGGAGCCGTGGGGGACGCGGGTCACGACCGTCCGCCCCGAGTCGTGGGTCGTTGGCAGCCTGGCCGGTGACCAGTACCGGCAGGATTCGTTCCTCGACCCGACCCAGTTGTTCCAGCTGGCCGGCGACTCCTCGCTGGGCTTCAGCCTGGAGGTCTTCATCGAGCAACAGTGGGGGATCGCACTCACCGACGCAGGCCTCGGTGTCGATGCGCCTCCGGTCGGCGGGTTCCCGATCGACCAGATCGGCTCGCGGTGGACGCGCCGAATCGGTGCCGGCGATGATGTCGTGGTCGAATGGTTCGAGTCCGAGGTCGAGGAGAACTCCGGGACGATGGTCTATGTGATCCTGGTATCGTCGCCGTCCGAGCAGGAGAAACTGGTCGATCAAGTGCTGGTCCCGGCCCTCCGGGCCATAACGGTCGAGTAGCAGCGTTCGAAGGAACAGATGTCGTCGAGTCGAAGGGTTCGTTGATGAGAGTCGAAGTGGTTGCCATTGGCACCGAGTTGTTGTTGGGGCAGATCGTCGACACCAACTCGTCGTGGATCGGCGAGCAACTCGCGTCAGCCGGACTCGACTCGTTCTACCAGACCAAGGTCGGCGACAACCCGGCCCGGATCAGGGTGGCAATGGAGCTGGCGCTCGGCCGCAGCGACGCCGTCATCTGCTGCGGAGGACTCGGTCCGACGCAGGACGACTTGACCCGCGATGTGATCGCCGAGGTGATGGGTGTCGACTTGGAGCTCGACGAGTCGATCGCCGATCGAATCCGGCGCATGTTCACCAGCCGGGGCCGGGTGATGCCGGAGAACAACCTGCGCCAGGCCATGGTCCCGTCCGGGGCGAGCATCATGGACCAGATGCCGGGGACGGCCCCCGGTCTGGTGTGCCCGGTGGCGGCCGACCGCTCACCCGACGGCGAGGCGAAGGTCATCTACGCCGTCCCGGGTGTGCCCTATGAGATGAAGGAGATGGTCGAGGGCACCGTCATTCCCGATCTCATCGCCCGGTCGGGTGAGCCGGCCATCATTCGATCGAGGGTGCTGCGGACCTGGGGAGCCTCGGAGTCGGGCCTGGCCGAGACGCTCGGCCCCCGCATCGACGAACTCGACGAGTTGGGCAACCCGACGATCGCCTTTCTTGCCAGTGGGGTCGAGGGCCTCAAGGTGCGGATCACGGCCAAGGCTCCCGACGCCGAGCAGGCGGATGCCATCCTGGCCGACGAGGAGAAGTTGCTCCGATCGCTCATGGGCGACATCGTGTTCGCCACCGACGACGACAACATGGAGACCGTCGTCCTGCGGGAGTTGGGTCGGCGGGGCCTCACGCTGGCTGTGGCCGAGTCGATCACAGGGGGTTATCTCGCCGGTCGGATCTGCGCGGTCGACGGGGCCAGCAAGGTCTTTCGCGGCGGCGTCGTCGCCTACCATGCCGACATCAAGTTCGGTCTGCTCGATGTGCCCGAGGGACCGGTGGTGACGGAGGAGGCGGCTCAGGCCATGGCCGACGGGGTGCGCCGGCGGTTCGGCGCCGACATCGGGTTGGCCACCACCGGGGTGGCCGGCCCCACGGAAGCCGAGGGACGGCCCGTCGGCACGGTGTGCGTCGCCATCGGCGGCCTCGATGACGCAGGGATCGGATCCGATGCGGCCACGACGCTACAGCTCCCCGGTGATCGCGAGCGGATCCGCCAGTTCTCCACCATTGGACTGCTGAACATGTTGCGGCTGCGGCTGCTGGCCGACGGTTCGTCGGCCTCGATCAGCTTCTGACCACCTCTGCCTTGTGCGGTCCTCGACCCGGTAACCGGTCGCGCAGCGCACAGGATTCGGACGGATGGGCGGTCAGCCGGCGACAGTGGTGCGCCAACCGTAGCGGTCCTCGGATGCGCCGATCTGGATGTCGACGAGCGCCTGGCGCAGCTTCAAGGTGTTCTCCCCGGGCTGACCGTCGCCCAGCTGGATGTGTTCGTCGCCGATCACGATCTTGCCAACCGGGGCGATGACGGCCGCGGTACCGGAGAGAAAGGCTTCGCCGTGGTCGGCCCAGGCCAGCAATTCCTCGAGCGGCACCTTTCGTTCCTCGACCTGGTAGCCCATGTCGGCAGCGAGCGTGAGGGTCGACGCCCGGGTCACACCGTGAAGGAACGACTCGTCGAGGTTGCGGGTGATGAGCCGCTGGTTGTCGACCAGGAAGAAGTTCGAGGCGCCGGTCTCGGTGATGTCGCCGCCGGTGGCGAACAGCACCTGATCGACGGTGTGATCCCGCTTGGCGTCGAGGGTCGGACCCAGGGCCATGGCGTAGTTGGCGCCGGACTTGATCATGCCGAACTGGGGCGTGGTGCGGGGAATCTCGGTCTCGATGTAGATCGACAGCGGGCGGATTCCTCCCTTGAAGTAGTCGCCGACCGGAGAGCAGATCACATAGAGGATGCCCGAGTCGCTCGGTGCGGCGGCCGCCCCGATGTTCTCCAGGGTGCCGATGAAGGTCGGGCGGATGTAGAGCGAACCGGGCGGATCGGGGGTGAAGGAGGCATTGGCCTCGACGGCGTCGATGATGAGCGTGCGCAGCAGTTCGACCTCCGGGGGCTGCATCCGCAGCTTCGTGATGCTCTGACGCATCCGGGCCACGTGATCGTCGAGGCGGAAGATCGCGAGCGAC
>JAOTVU010000092.1 GCA_029863385.1 Acidimicrobiia bacterium | reverse complement strand
TTCTCCGACTGGTCGGCGCACAATCTAGACCTAGAGTTCAACACCCAGCAGACGCAAGTGCTGACCAACCAGCGGCTCACAACCAGCCTTCCACAAAGACCGGTACGATCCCATTAGCAGTCCGTCGAGGTGCCGCGCCGGTGGCGCCTTCGATTGGTACGCTTACGACACCGGTTGATCCGTTCGACCACCGACCGGATCGACACCGACATTCGAGCCGCTGCACGCTCTCCTGGCCACGACTACACTTTCGGACGTCTCGACGGTAACGTCCCTGTTGGAGCCGATGGCCGGTGCGAGACGATCGTTTCTGCGAATGCGGGCCAATCCATCGAAGGTGGCACCAGTGAAATCATGCGGAACATCCCGGGAGATCAGTTGAGTTACGACTTCGTGATCTGGGAAGGTCCGCAGCCTCTGTCGAACGCCCACGCCAGTTCCGACTACCAGCGGCTTCGAGCCGAGAACCCCAGCTCCGCCGATCCGACTCTTCGGATGAGGACCGTGATCGACGCCCTGCTGCGTATCTACCCGGATCGCAACGTGCCGGGCCGCTCCAACAGCCCCTGGATCGACATGCCCCTGATCAATTCCGCCCGGGGCTCGGTGATCTACCTGCGTACCGAGGAGTCCATGGCCCACAAGGTCCGTGATCTGCTCGTGTCGATCAACGCGGACATGTCGGTCGTCGTGTTCGACCCGCAGAAAGCCGACCTGGTTCCACCCGCCGGCGCGGTGGAGCGGATCACCAAGTTCCAGCTTCCGCCGCCCGGGGGGTTGAATGTACATCTGAGCGCGGTTCTGGCCGAGGACCTGGCCGGGCCCCGGCCGGCGGTCACGATTCTGGAGCACCCCGATTCCTGCTTCTACCTCCAGTGGCTCGTCGAGGGGGGAAGCCTCACGCTCGAGGCCCAGAGCGAGAGCCGGATCCCGATGGAACATCGGCTGACGGCCGATCAGCGAGAGCAGATGTTCTCGCTGGGTTTCCAGAGTGGCGATCCGAACTGGCGCCAAGTCTGGTCGGATGCCAACGCCAACCTCGACGACATTGCCAAGGTCGTCACCCGAGTCTTCTACGAGGTGCGCGGCGCCGAGCCGGGTCAGGCGATGGTGGCCCACCGATTCCCGGTCAGCTGACCCCCGTCCGCCTCGTCCCTGGAGGCTCGGACCTCAAACCAGTTTCCGGTTGGCGGCCCATGCCGCCAGCTCGTTGCGGCTCGACAGCTGCAACTTGCGCAGCACCGCCGAGGCGTGACTCTCCACCGTCTTGATCGAGATGGAGAGACGGCGGGCGATCTCCTTGTAGGCGTAGCCGCGGGCCAGAAGCCTCATCACCTCCTGCTCGCGTGCGGTGAGCTCGTCGAGCTCCGGGTTTCCCGGTGATTCGAGGTTGGCCGAGAACGCGTCGAGCACGAAGCCGGCGAGCCGAGGGGAGAAGACGGCGTCACCGTCGTTGACCCGGCGTACCGCGTTGACCAGATCCGGTCCCTCGATCGCCTTGGTGACGTATCCTCTGGCGCCGCTGCGGATGACGTGGATGACATCGGTGGCGGCGTCGGACACCGACAGGGCCAGGAAACGGGAGGTCACACCTCGGTCGACCACGCCGGCGATGACATCGGCGGCCGTGCCGTCGGGCAGGTGGACGTCGCACACCACCACATCGGGTTTGGAGCGGACGATGGCGTCGATGGCGTCGGCCACCGTGCCGGCCTCGGCGACCACCTCGACGTCGCTGTTCTCACTCTCCTCGAGCTCCCCCCGGACTCCGGCACGCACCAGGGCGTGATCGTCGATCAGGGCTACTCGGATCATGGATGCTCCCCACCGGCCGTCATCAGGGTTTCGGGATCCATGTGGTCCTCCTGATTCTCGGGCTCGGGTTGCGGTTCGTCGGCAATGGCCGGGCGTGTGGTCGTTTCGTTCAAGGGTAGATAAAGCTCGACCTCCGTGCCCTGACCGGGTTCGGAGAAGATGGTGGCCCGGCCGCCGTGGCGTTCCAGCCGGGCCTTGATCGATTGACGAATTCCGTGACGGTCGGCGGCGACGTCGTCGGGATCGAAGCCGATGCCGGCGTCGCGAATGAAGACCTCGATGGCGTTGGGCCGGTGCTCCGCATACACGTCGATTCGATCGATCTCGGCGTGCTTGGCGGCGTTGGTGACGGCCTCCCGGGTGGCCGACACCAGGTCGTCGATCGACTCCGGCCGAAGATCCAGCGAGTCGCCCACGGTGACGACCTCGACCCGGACCTGGTGATCGTGCTCGACCGCGTCGGCCACCTCGTCCAGGGCCGGGCCGAGCCGGATCGTGCCCGGTTGCTCCGGAGTCGGTTCGTAGAGCCAGGTCCGCAGCTCCCGTTCCTGACGCCGAGCGAGTTGCGCCATCCGCTTCGGATCCTCGGAATGTTTCTGGATCAGCGTGAGGGTCTGTAGGACAGAGTCGTGAAGGTGGGCGGCGACTCTGGCCCGTTCGTCGGCCCGAACCCGTTCCTGCCGTTCCTCGTCCAACTCGGTGCCGATTCGGGCCACCGAAGGCCCGACGATCAGGCTCAGACCGAGCAGCACCACGATCATGATGGCCAGGAGCCGAAGCGCCTCCCACGAGTTGACGTTGAGGGCGGCGACGGCGATTATCCCCCCGGCAGCCACCAGAACACCGGCGGAGATACGCACTGCGGCTGTCACACCGCCTTCGGTCTGCTGTCGGTTCCAGGCGATCAGAACCCCGGCCAGGATGAACCCGACCGGGAACACGATCTGGTCGACGAAGCCGAACCCCAACGTGCGGAGGCTCAGGATGAGCCCGCCGACGATGAGGCCGAGGGCGGCGTAGCGGTGTTGGACCGACGCCCCTTTCGGCTCGGGAACGTAGGCGGCGGCCTCGGCGCCGGAGGGTCCGGCCCACGACAGGAACGCCCACGTCAGGCCATAGAGGACGAGGCCCCAGCCACCGGCCAGGACGAGGATGACGAACGACAGCCGGATGGCGAGCGGCCCGACACCGAGCTCGGTTGCGATGGCATGACAGGCCCCGCCGAGGATGCGCTCGTCGCGGTTCAGGGGCGGGATCTGCCAGCGCGGTCGGTGGACGTCGGTCGTCATGATGCCTCTATGATCGCATCATCGGCCTCATTTCGCATCGGGACAAACCCTGAACGCACCCTGAGGCGGTGATCCAACCCCAGGGTGCGTTCAGGGTAAGTCCCGATGGTGGATCGGGCCGTTTCATCGGATCATTGGAACCATGAGCAACGAACCAACGCCTGACACCCCGGACGCCGACGACTCGGCCTCCACCCCCGTCGACCCGTCCGCCGCCGAATCACCGGACGTTCCGCCCGCCGGTGAGCCGGCCCCGGACATCCCGGCACCCGAGAGTCCGGGCCCGGAAAGCGGAGCTGGGGCTGACACCTACGTGCCGCCGCAATCGCCGCCCTACGCTATGGTCCCGCCGGTTCGCCGACTGGTCCGCGACCCCTACTCGCGACTGGGCGGCGTGTGTTCGGGCATCGCCCACCACACCGGCGTCGATGTGTCGTTCGTCCGCCTCGGCTTTGTTCTGGCCACGCTCTTCTCCGGCATCGGGCTGATCCTCTACCTGCTGGCCTGGTTGATCGTGCCCCGGGCCGAGTACTGGCCGCCGGCGCCGTATGAGGCCGGTGCGTCCGGCGGGTCGCTGCTGGAGGGCCGGCGGTTGGCCTACGGACTGCTGGCCATCGGCATCGTTCTGGTGATCTTCTCCGGAGCCGGCGACTTCGCCCGGATGCTGGTTTCGGTCGGACTGGTCGGGGCCGGCATCTACCTGCTGGTCCAGCCCCAGGCTCCAGCCGACAAGACCGTCAACCCGCCTGCATCCAACGCCCCGGGCGGATCGGTACCGCCGGTTCCGCCGTCACCGGGTTCTGTCACGCCGGCCGCCCCTGCGGTCGGTGACCCGACAGCCGGGAACCCGGGCGACAGCGTCCCCTCGACCTGGCAGCCGGCTCCCGGTACCGTCGGCCCCGACATCTCCGGCGAGGAGCTGGCCAGCCCGGCACCGGGTCAGGTTCAGACCGAGACGCTCACGACGGCGTCGGCCGCTCCCGGTGGGCCGACCGCTCCGGTCAAGACCGTCTACGTACCCAGCCCCGTCCCGCCCCGCCGGCGACGCATCTGGCCCTTCCTGCTGATCATCGGCTTGTTGCTGATCCCGGTGATCGCCGTGATCGGTGGCATCGCCTTTCTCGTCGGCACCAACCAGGATTTCTCCGAGGCCGACGTGGTGATCACTCCGGCGACTGCGGCCGAGATCCCCGCGCGGATCGACGAGGGAGCCGGCACCATCACGCTGGATCTGACCGATCTCGACGTCGACGACTTCGCCGACACCACTGGAGCGCCTCAGGAGGTGGAGATCGACCTGAACGCCGGTGAGGTGAACGTCGACCTGCCCCGGGACCTCCCGGTCACCGTCGATGCCTCGGCCGGTGCCGGTGAGATCACGGTTCTCAACCGCTCCGAGGACGGTATTCGTCCCCGCATCACCGTCGAGGATGACGACGCGCTTCTTGCCTTCGACATTCGTATCGGCGTCGGCTCCATCTCGGTCGACAGCTGATCGTCGGATCATCGTCTGAAAACGACAAGAGGGCGGACGGTCGGGACCGTCCGCCCTCTGCGTTCACCGCTCAGGAGGTCACGGCCGTCAGCCGTTGGCCTCCTGAATCGCGTTCCAGACGGCGAGTGCCGTCAACGGCATGTCGATGTGGCGCACCCCGAGGTGGGAGACGGCGTCGATCACGGCGTTGTGGATCGCCGGGGTCGACCCGATCGTTCCGGACTCGCCGATGCCTTTCGCCCCAAGGGGGTTCCGCGGGCTCGGCGTCTCCGTGTTCGACGTCTCGAACGACGGCAGCTCGGCTGCGGAGGGGATGCCGTAGTCCATCAGGTTGCTCGTGATGGGGTTGCCGTCGTCGTCGTAGCTGACGATCTCGAACAGCGCCTGGGCCGCACCCTGGGCGATGCCACCGTGCTGTTGGCCAGTGACCAGCAGCGGGTTGAGGATCCTGCCGCAGTCGTCGACGGCGACGTGGCGGACCATTCGAACCTCGCCGGTTTCGGTGTCGACCTCGACGACCGAGACATGGGAACCGAACGGATAGGTGGCGTCGGAACCGTCGAAGTCGAGTTCGTGAGCCAGACCGGGTTCCATGTCGGCGGGGCGTTTGGCGTCGTCGTTGGCGGCGGCGGCCAGGTCGGCCCACGACACCGAGGAGGTGGGAACGCCGGTGACCTGCAGACCGCCGTCGCCCTTGACGATGTCATCGACGTTGGCTTCCAGCAGGTGGGCGGCCAGCTGCTTGGCCTTGGCCAGCACCGTCTCCGAGGCCACATGTACGGCCGAACCGGCCGTCTGGAGCGACCGGGACCCCATGGTGCCGGCACCCCTCGGCACCTCGGCGGTGTCTGACTGGAGAATGGTGATCGAGTCCATCGGCACGCCGAGCATGTCGGACACGATCATGGAGAAGGCGGTGATGTGACCCTGACCATGAGCGGAGGTCCCAACTCGAGCGGTGACCGTGCCGTCCTCGTTGACCTCGACCGCCCCATACTCGACGTGGAGCCCGGCCGGCGCGGTCACCTCGACATAGGAGCACAGTCCGATACCGAGCTGCTTGGTGTCTCCGGATTCGCGACGGCGGGCCTGTTCGGCGAGAAGGCCCTGGTAGTCCGACGCCTCGAGCACCGCATCGAGCGCCTTCTCGTACTCGCCGCAGTCGTAGTTGGAACCGCCGAGGGTCGTCAGCGGGAACTCCTCGGGCTGCAGGAAGTTTCGGCGGCGGATCTCGGCCGGATCGATGCCGAGTTCGTCGGCGGCCATGTCGACGATTCGCTCGAGCAACTGGGTCGCCTCCGGCCGTCCGGCGCCCCGGTAGGCGGCGGTGAAGGTGGTGTTGGTTGCCGCCGAGCGGGCGTGGTATTTGATCTTCGGGATCCGGTAGACGCCCTGGATCATCCACTGGGTGAACATGGTGAGGAAGGCGCCGATGGCCGGGTAGGCGCCGGCGTCGGCCACCAGGTCCACGTCGAGTCCGGTGATGATGCCCTCGTCGGTCAGGCCGAGTTTGGCGTACATGACCATGGCCCGCCCGTGGGCCATCGACACCATGTTCTCAGAGCGCTCTTCGGTCCATTTGACCGGTCGACCGAGCTCAGAGGCGAGCCGGGTGGTGATGAAGTATTCGACGTAGGGTGCGGCCTTCGGTCCGAATCCTCCCCCGACGGCCGGCGCGGCCACACGGACCTTCTCGGCGTCCAGGCCACACATGGCGACGATGAGGTCCTTGTTGGCGATTGGATTCTGGCTGGAGATCCACACGGTCATCTCGTCACCGTCGGGAATGGCGACGCAGCCGTTCGGCTCCATCGGAACCCCGGCAAGCCGCTGGCTGACGACTCGACCCTCGACGACGTGGTCGGCGCCCTCCAGGGGGTCACCGTCGGCTTCGATGGCGGTCTCGAAGATCATGTTCGAGCCGTACTCCTCGAACAACACGGGTGCGTCGTCCTCGAGGGCGGCCTCGATGTCGACCACGACCGGAAGGGGTTCGTAGTCGACGAACACCAGCTCGGCGGCATCGGCTGCAGAAGCCCGGTCATCGGCCACGACCACGGCCACGATGTCACCGACGAACCGGACCTTGCCCTTGGCCAGCGGCGGCCGGTTCAGGGTCTCGGGGAACATGGCGAAACCCTGGAACGACGGCATCTCGAGCGTGTCGGCCGTCCAGACCCCAACGACGCCCTCAACCGCCTCGGCGTCGGAGGTGTCGATCGAATTGATCGTGGCGTGGGCGTAGTCGGAGCGCACGAAGTGCACGTAGCCCAGCCCTTCGATCGCCATGTCGTCGTAGAACTTGTCCTCGCCGGTGAGCAGCGTCGGGTCCTCCCGCCGAAGCACCGCATTGCCGAGAATCGAACCTTCTACTGCTGTCATGGAGTGTGCTCCTCGTGATCTGTTGACGATCGGGTAACGCCGGTCGGGTGGCAATCGAAAACGGCCTGGGGCAAATATAGCTTCGGGGCCGAATCACGTCCGGCGGCATTCCAAGTATTGTCGCAACCGGGGAAGCGGGGTGAACCCGATGGTCGGATTTCCCGTTTGTCGGACGCGAGCGGGGAGACGGCAAGTGCCCCGGCCGTCGGAGGGTAGGTACGGCCGGGGCACTCACCATTGGGGAGAGAAGGTTGTGTTGATCAGGAGGCTGCTGCCGGCTCCAGGACTTCGGTTTCCAGGGCGATGTCGAGCACCTGTTCGATGTTCTCGACCAGCTTGATGTCGATTCGGTCCCGGACGTCGTCGGGGATGTCCTCGAGATCCCGGCCGTTGCCGATCGGGAGGAGCACCGTGGTGATGCCGGCTCGGTGAGCGGCGAGGACCTTCTGCTTGACGCCGCCGATGGGCAGGACCTTGCCCTGGAGGGTGATCTCGCCTGTCATGGCCACATCCGACCGCACCCGACGTCCGGTCAGCAGGCTGACCAGCGCCGTGGTCATGGTGATGCCGGCCGACGGTCCGTCCTTGGGGACGGCCCCGGCGGGGAAGTGCACGTGGATCCGGTGGTCGTCGGGGATCGATCCGCCCTCGGACTCGAGCTGCACCGCGACGAGTGAGGTGACGATCGAGGCGGACTCCTTCATCACATCGCCGAGCTGACCGGTGAGGATCGGTTCGCCTTTTCCGGCGACCAGAGCGGTCTCGACGAACAGGACGTCGCCGCCCGCACCCGTCACGGCCAGGCCGGTCGCGATACCGGGCCGGTCGATCCGATCGGCGGTTTCCTCCCGGGGAATGGACTTGCCGAGCAGACGGGGGAGGTCGTCCTCGCCGACGACGACCGCTTCGGCGACCGGCGCGCCCGTCGTCGCCGCCTCGCCGGCTGTGACTCCAGCCCGGTCGCTGATCTCGACCGCCGCCTTGCGGACGATCTTGTCGAGCTGGCGCTCCAGTTGGCGGACACCGGCCTCCCGGGTGTAGTCGGCGGCGACGGTGGTGAGGGCGTCGTCGCCGATCTCCAGTTCCGACGGCACCAGACCGTTGCGCTCGATGAGGCGGGGGAGGAGGTGGTCGCGGGCGATCGTCACCTTCTCCGCCGTCGTGTAACCGTCGAGCGTGATGATCTCGAGGCGGTCGAGCAGCGGACCGGGAATGGTGTCGAGCGTGTTGGCAGTGGCGATGAACACGACGTCGGAGAGGTCGAGCTCGAACTCGAGATAGTGATCACGGAACGAGTGGTTCTGCGCCGGGTCGAGGACCTCGAGCAGCGCTGCCGACGGGTCGCCGTTCCAGCCGCCGCTCACCTTGTCGATCTCGTCCAGCAGGACGACCGGGTTCATCGAACCGGCCTCGATCAGGGCGTTGACCAGGCGTCCGGCCCGGGCGCCTACATAGGTTCGACGGTGGCCCCGGATCTCGGCTTCGTCCCGTATGCCGCCGAGAGCGAGGCGGACGAACGACCGACCGAGCGAGCGGGCCACCGACTCGCCGAGCGACGTCTTCCCGACGCCGGGGGGACCGACGAGGGCCAGGATGGCGCCGCCCCGCCGCCGACCGCGAGGCCGCGGATCGGGTTGGTCCTCGGTCGACCGGCTGTCGCTACGAGCGGCCTTCAGCTGGCGAACCGCCAAATACTCGATGAGCCGCTCTTTCACCTCGTCGAGGCCCGTGTGGTCGTCGTCGAGGATCGTCCGGGCGGCGCTCAATTCGATGTGCTCGGCGGCGCTGTGGGCCCAGGGGATGTCGAACACGGTGTCGAGCCAGGTGCGGATCCAGTTGGACTCCATCGACTCGTTGCCGATGCGCTCGAGGCGGTTGATCTCCCGCTCGATGGCCTCGGCGGTGGCCACGGGGAGATGATCGGCTCCCTCGACGGTCAGCTCCGCCAGTTTCGCCCGGTACTCCGCGATGGCGTCGCCGTCACCCTCACCAAGCTCGGACTGGATGGCGGCGAGCTGGCGGCGCAGGATGGCCTCCCGCTGGTTGTCCTCCAGCCCCTCGTTGACCTTGCCCTCGATGTCGCGGCGGACGTCGACCTCGGCCAGGGCCGTGCGGGCCCACTCGGTGGCGAGCTCGAGGCGGGCGTCGATGTCGACCGTCTCCAGCAACTTGATCTTCTGCTCGTGGGTGAGTTCCGGCCAGTAGGCGATCGAGTCGGCCAGTGGACCGGGCTTGTCGACCTTGGGGATGGCGCCGATGGCGGCCCGACCGCCGACCCGGTCGAGCAGGGTGGAGGCCAGAGCACGGTATTCGACGGCGAGCTGTCGGATCCGCTCGGTCCGCTCGCCGGGTTCGGAGTCGCTGAGCGCGGGATCGGGGACGACGGTGGCCTCGACCCACAGACCGCCGGTCCGGCCGATCACGCCGGATCCGACGACAGCGCGATGATGGGCGCGGAGGGTGACGACCGGGGTCCCGTCGGGCATCCGGTCGCGGCCGACGACGGTGGCGGTCACACCGACCTTGGCGTACTTGTCGTCGGTCTTGGGGACGAGAAGGAGGGTCGCTTTGTCACGGCTGTCACGGTCGTCGCGTCCGACTTCGTCGAGCAGCCGCCGGGCCTCGTCGGACTGCATGGTGACGGTGATGACCATCTCGGGAAAGATGACACCGTCGGGGATCGGGAGAACGGGGTAGGCGACGGTCGACTGATTTGCCGACGATTCCGTCTGCGATTCGGGCTCGGATTCGGGAAGATCAGTGGTCGGCATGGTGTTGTATCCGGTGCTGCTCTCTGGTTGATCAATAGGCTGTAGCGCGTTTGTAATTCTTATTACGTGGCTAGGACTATTACAACAGAGGCCGCGTCGGTGGTATTCCAGATCTGCCGGTCCGTTCGCCCGTTCCGTCGCCCTGGTAGCGCGCAGGGTCGATCCAGGCCCCGGTTTCCAGGGCGAATCGTCGGGCGGCGGGGGCCATGAGCTCGATCTCGCCGGCCCGGGCCCGCGTCGATGACACGGACGCCAGGGTGGAATCGTCGAGGTCCAGGACCCGATCGTTCGGGTGGGTGTACCCGTGGCGGGGAACGATGGCGGTCGGCGGCAACTCGGCCAGAGCCAGGTCGCGCGCCTCCGGCGTGTCGTACCACTTCAGCTCCCGAATCTGCGCCCACTTGTCGGCCCCGACGATCAGCAGATCGTAGCCACGGGCGATGTCGACGAGGAGCTGGGCCTCGGTGACCACCACGTCGAGCCACGAGTGCGATTCGATCGACCGGCGGATGACCTCGATCCGATCATCGAAACGAGGGTGCTCCACCTCCTCCTTGGCCAGAGACCGGCGGCTCACCACCAGATCAACGGCGTCGAGACCGTGCCGATCCCGTGCCGCCCGGGCGATGGCCAGGTGGGCGACGGTCGGTGGATTGAACGATCCGGGGAAGACACCACGGGCGGCCATTCACCCTAGGCTATGGGCTGGCGACCCCTCGGCGAAAGGGGTCGGGAGAGGAGTGGCGATGAGCACCACGACCGTCTATGTCATCGCCGGCGTTGCGTTCCTGGGTTCCTGGCTGGTCAAGCGATGGCTGGCGGGCACCTACGCCAGGTGGAGTCGGGTCCCGCACACCCACGGCATCACCGGAGCGCAGGCGGCGGCCGCCATCCTCCAGAAGAACGGGGTGACCAACGTCCGCATCGAACCGGTGCGAGGTCGGTTGACCGACCACTACGACCCGCAGAAGGACATCCTCCGGCTGTCGGCCACCAACTACGGCGGGGCGTCGGTCGCGGCGGTGGCCGTCTCGGCCCATGAGGCCGGCCACGCCATGCAGGACGCCAGCAACGACCCTCGCCTGCGGCTGCGCCGCTACCTGGTGCCGCTCGCTGCATTCGGCTCGCGCATCGGTCCGATCATCGTGATGGCCGGCCTGTTCACCGGGAGCGATGCAATCCTGCGGGTGGGTGCGTTTCTGCTCGCCGGCATGGTCGTGTTTCAACTGGCCACCCTGCCGGTCGAGTTCAACGCCAGCCGCCGGGCCATGCGCAGCCTCCGGGAGCTCGGCTTCACCGATCCCGAGCAGGAGGACGGTACCCGGATGGTGCTGCGGGCTGCTGCGTTCACCTATGTGGCTGCGGCGGCGACGTCTATCGCCTACTTCGCCACGCTGTTCGCCGGTACCAGGAGGCGGTCGATCTGAACGACGTCGGCTCTGGCGCCGGACCCGATCCCTCTCGCAACGAAGAGGCCGTACGGCTCTTCGGTGCCCTGCACCCCGACGTCGCCGTGGTCGAGGGCTCGGACGGCACCTGGTTGGCCGAGGGACTGTTCCACCCGCTCCCCGAGCATCGGGGTAAGAGGGGCTGGCTCCATGGCGGTCTGGCCGCCACCGTCCTCGACCACGTCTGTGCCCGGGCCGCCTCGGCTGCTCTCGGGCAGCCGGTGGTCACCGGGAGGCTCGACACCCGGTACCGGGAACCCGTGCTCCTGGCCGCCGGTCCGTACCGGGTCGTGGCCGAGGCCGAGCGGCCGAGATCGAAGACGGTGCGGGTCACCGGCGCCATCGAGCGCCGTGTCGACGGACGAGTCCTCGTCGAGACCCGCAGCCTGTTCGTGGCGTTCTGATCCTGATCCTCATCATTCCGACTTGAGGGGTTGACTCGAACGTTAGTTCGAGTACACTGGCGGACGTGAATGCCGAACTCGTCCATGACGGCGGCATCGCGTCAGCGCAGGGTAAAGGAACCACAGACCGATGCGCGCCACTCCCGCTCACCCTCTTCGGCCAACTTCCCGATCACGGCAGTGAACCGATCGTCAACCCGAACCCCCGGTTCGCCCGTCATCAGCTCGATCCGTGTTGTTGGGTCGACCAGGTCGAACGGCTGATCGTCGGAGCCGACGCCCTGTTCGATCAGGTCGTCGATCGCTTCGACTGGGATCAGGGCCAACGCCTCATGTACGGGCGGTGGATGGACGAACCCCGGCTGACGTCGCGCCTCGAGTTCGACGACGGCCGCATCCCCACGGTCGTCCGCGACGCCGTCGGCGTGCTCGAGGATCACTATGAGCGCCGCTTCACGGGGCTGTTCTGCAACTTCTACCGTGACGGGGCCGACAGCGTGGCCTGGCACGCCGACAGGATCGGCCGGTCCAACGTCGATCCGCTGGTGGCCATCATCAGCCTCGGTGGGCCGCGCAGCTTCATGATGCGGGATCGGTCGCTCACCGGCGAACGGAAGACGTCCACCAACTTCCCGGTGCATTCGGGTGATCTCCTGGTGATGGGTGGGGCCACCCAACATCACTGGGAGCATGCCATCCCGAAGCAGAAGAACGCCCCACCCCGGATCAGCTTGACGACCAGGGCCGGATCGTGGGCTGCGACCGATCGGCTGAGCGACCGGTCGGAGGATCGGAAGCCGGTCCGGGTCTGACGGGATGCCCTGGGGATCGGTCTTTCCGCAGTCCGTCAGAGACGGCGACCGGCGTCGGACAGCTCCTCGTAGTCACCCAGGAACTGCTTCGTCGAGTTGAACCCCATCTCGACCAGCTCCCGGGTCTGGCTGAAGTCGAACGAACTCAGCGCCGGCGGAGTTGGCCGCGGCAGGCGCATGATCGGATGGCGGTTCGACAGATCCTCGTCGGCCACAGCGTGCTGGCTGTTCATCATGATCCGCGACGCCTGATGAAGGGCCTCCCACGGGGTTCGGGGAATGAAGCCCGGCATGTGGGCGGGCCCGGCGTCGAGCACGATCATGCTTCTGGCCCCGGCCGCCAGCGCCTGGCGCACCGGCACGTTTGCCGACACCGAGCCGTCGACGTAGATGACACCCTCGATCTGGACCGGCGGAAAGACAACCGGGGCGGCACTGCTGGCCAGCAACGCCGGGGCAAGCGGACCCTGACGCAGGAGCTTCGGTTGACCGACCAGAAGGTCGGTGGCCACGACCACCATGGGCGTTGGTAGCTCCTCGATTCGGTCGACGTCGACCGCCGCTTCGATCAGACGAGCCAGCGGCTTGGGCGAACAGAGAGCGGCCCCCTGCCCGGTCAACCCCTCCCGCGCCACCTCCCAGGCGGCACGCAGACGGGAGTCGGCGCCGTAGAGCGTCCGGCGGTCGATCTGCTCCCAGACCGTCATCAGGCGATCGGCCGAGTTGTCGGAGTCGGCGGCCAGAACGGCACCGTTCAAGGCGCCGATCGAGGAGCCGACGACCAGATCCGGTTTCACGCCGGCCTCCACCAGGGCGCGGATCATCCCGACCTGCACCGCGCCGTAGGATCCCCCACCAGACAGCACGAAGGTCAACGGCCGAGGCCAATGAGCCAGCGGATTTCCCGCGCCAGAGTCCGACATCTCGCTGCCCAGGGTATACCACGGCGTGGCCGCCGAGCGCATGTTGACATGTGTCAAAAACGCCAAAAACGCGGCCGGGCCGGTGGGTAGGTCTACCGGTCCATCGTCGATGGCGCTATGTTCACAGCCATGACCGGCAGTGACACCAGCCATAACACCAGTGACGGGACCCCGAAAGCCAGCCTCAACCGCTACTCGTCGCGTATCACCCAGCCTCCGAGCCAGGGCGCATCGCAGGCCATGCTCTACGCCACCGGACTCACCACCGACGACCTGCAGAAGGCACAGGTCGGAATCGCCTCGTGCTGGTACGAGGGCAATCCGTGCAACATGCATCTCGGTGACCTGGCCGACGAGGTGAAACGGGGCGTGACCGAAGCCGACCTGATCGGCATGCGGTTCAACACCATCGGTGTTTCCGACGGCATCTCGATGGGAACCGACGGCATGTCGTACTCGCTCCAGAGCCGGGATTTGATCGCTGACTCGATCGAAACCGTGATGGCGGCCCAGTGGTATGACGCCCTCATCACGTTGCCGGGCTGCGACAAGAACATGCCTGGTGTGGTGATGGCCATGGGCCGTCTCGACCGTCCGGCCATCATGGTCTACGGCGGGACCATCGCTCCCGGTTGTGCCGTCGTCGGTGGTAAAGAGGAGAAACTCGACGTCGTCTCCGCCTTCCAGAGCTACGGCCAGAAGTTGGCCGGCACGATCACCGAGGAGGATCGGCTCGCCATCGTGGCCAACGCCTGCCCCTCCTACGGCGCATGCGGTGGCATGTACACGGCCAACACGATGGCCACCGCCATCGAGGCCATGGGTCTCTCACTGCCGTTCTCGTCGTCGACCCCGGCCGCCGACAAGGCCAAGATCGACGAGTGTGTCCAGGCCGGTCACGCCATCCGGGGCCTGATGGAATCGAACCTCACGCCCCGCCAGATCGTGACCCGGGCCTCGCTCGAGAACGCCATGGTCATCACGATGGCGCTCGGCGGTTCCACCAACGCCGTGCTCCACCTCATCGCCATGGCTCGGGCCTTCGATCTCGAACTCACGATCGACGACTGGCTCGACACCGCCAATCGCGTCCCGCTGCTCGCCGATCTGAAGCCGTCGGGCCAGTACGTGATGGAGGAACTGCACGAGGTCGGCGGTGTCCCCGGCGTCATGAAGTACCTGTTGGCCGAGGGATACCTCGACGGCTCGCAGATGACCGTGACCGGCAAGACCATCGGCGAGAACCTGAGCGAAGTGCCCGACCTCGACGAGGATCAGGTCATCGTGGCCAAGCTGGCCGCCTCGGTGAAATCCCGAGGGCACATCAGCATCCTCCGGGGCAATCTGGCTCCCGGGGGAGCGGTGGGCAAGATCACCGGCAAGGAGGGTTTGCGGTTCACCGGACCGGCTCGGGTCTTCGACTCGGAAGAGGACATGCTGGCCGGCCTCGAACAGGGTCGTATCCAGTCGGGCGACGTGATCGTGATCCGCTACGAGGGCCCGAAGGGTGGGCCAGGGATGCCGGAGATGCTGACTCCGACCAGCGCCCTCGCCGGTGCAGGCTTCCTCGACGACGTGGCACTCATAACCGACGGCCGGTTCTCCGGAGGCAGCCACGGCTTCATCATCGGTCACGTCGTGCCCGAGGCCCAGGACGGTGGCCCGATCGCCCTGGTTCGAGATGGCGACACCATCACCATCGACGACGAGGCCCATACCATCGAAGTCGACGTCGACGGCAACGAGCTGGCCGTCAGAGCCGACGCCTGGACGGCACCTCCGTTCAAGGCGACCAGTGGCACCTTGTGGAAGTACATCAAGAACGTCACCGACGCCAGTCACGGCTGCGTCACCGATTCCTAGGATCCGCTTCCCGCGCCATGCTCCCCCTGAAGGACGAGAACCCGATCAGCATCACGCCGTTCGTCACGTTCCTCATCATCGTCGCCTGCGCGCTGATCTACTTCGGCCCCCAGGAGGGTGTGACCGATGAGTTGCGAGCGCTCGACTTCAACCTCGAGTACGCCGCCATTCCGTGCGAGATCCGCACCGGTGATCCGCTGAGTGTCGAGGAGATCGAGGCGACTTTCCAGCAGGGCGATCCCGAAGCCTGCGTCGTGAACGACGGCACGCCGTCGCTCCACCCGGGTAAGAACGTGTACCTGGGGGCGCTGACCTCCATGTTCCTCCACGGCAGTCTCCTGCATCTGCTCGGCAACATGTGGTCGCTGTGGATCTTCGGCAACAACATCGAGGACCGGCTGGGTCACGTGCGCTATCTGCTCTTCTATCTCGTCGGAGGCTTCGTCGCCACCGCCGCTCACTTCCTTGCGCAACCGTCGAGCACGGTGCCGGTGGTGGGAGCGTCCGGGGCCATCGCCGCCGTCATGGGGGCCTACCTGGTGTGGTTCCCCAACGCGCCGATCCGCACGATCGTGATCTTCGTGCTCCGTGACATCAGCGCCAAGTGGTTCCTCGGCATCTGGTTCGTGACCCAATTCTTCATCGGCAACGAAAGCGGGGTGGCCTGGGTCGCCCACGTCGGCGGCTTCGTGTTCGGGGTGTTCATCGGCCTGGTCGTACGTACCACCGAATATGGCAGCCGCCGGATCAACCGGTCCGACGATCCGCTCCACTGGGACAACACCGGGGGGGTGGGCCGTGGTCCGCTCCCACATCCACTCGACGCCCGCCGGGGCGACTGGCTGTAACCGATGGGCGGCCCGGACGGGAATCCCCAGGCCGAAATAGGGGATTCTCCGGGTGGAAGCGAACCGATCGATGGGACAAGGTGAGCTATGACATCTGACGCCAACGACGCCGATCCGATCGAGCCTGATCTCTCGGCCCGCCTTTCGGATCTCGAAGCGCGCCTCGGGGCTGTCGAACAGGCGCTCTCGGCTCTGTCGGCAGCTCGCTTCGCACCGCCGGGAACTCCTCCAGTGTCGGCCCAGCCGCCTCCACCGCCGCCGGGTGCCACACCGGTCGACGTTGCGCCGCCTTCCGATCGCCGGTACCCGGTCTCACCACCGATTGCCACATCCGGCCCGACACCGGCGGGACGGGTGGCACTGCCCGCGATCAACACCGAAATGGCGCTGCGGTGGGCCGGCGTCGTCCTGGTCTTCCTCGCCGCAGTCTTCCTCCTGAGCACCGCCATCAGTCGAGGTTGGATCGGACCCGAAGTGCAACTCGGCCTCGCCACGATCGGCGGCGCAGCCCTGGTTGCCACCGGCCTTCATCTGGATCGTCGCTGGGGCGGAGATCGTCGACCGTGGTCGCTTGCGTTGACCAACACGGGCGTCGTCGTACTCGGCGTGTGTGCCGGAGCGGCCCACGGCTGGCTCGACCTGGTCGGGATCCGCACCGCCGTCGCCTTCGTGGCAATCGTTCTCGTGCTGGCCCTTGCGCTGGCCGACTGGTTCCGCCACGAGAGCCTGGCCATCGGCGGCCTGGCCGTCGCTCTGGTCGTACCCGGGTTCATCGGCGCCTACGACGACTTCGGCGACGCAGGCACCGGCGCATGGTTGCTGTTGCTCGTGGTGGTGGCGATGGCGCTCGCCGGCCGGTACCGGTGGTGGCTCCCGCGGCTGTTGAGCCTTGTCGTCATCGGCCCGTTCATGGTGCTGTTGACGCAGGAGTTCGTCGACGTCACCGACTCGCTTCTGCCGGTCATCCAGCTGATGATCGCCACAGCCGGATTGCTGTGGTGGCTGGCACCGTGGCTTCGACCGGCGGACGTGCCGGTGCGGCCGCTCGATCATCGGCTGGTGTTCATCGTTCCCGGTTTGGTGTGGCTGTCCTCTGCGGGTCTCTGGGCCGACACCGACCACGAGCGGGCGCTGGTCGCTCTCCTGGTCGCTGCCGGCTTCGCGGTTGTCACCGCAGCGATCCGGTTTCTCCGCTCTGGGACCGGCGCTGTCGAAGCGCCGTCGAATGAGCTGCTGTTCAGCCATCTAGTGGGGGTGAGTTCGCTCGTCACTGTGGCGTTGGCGCTCTGGTTCGATGGGCCCGCGCTCCTGGCCGCCCTCACGCTGCAGGCGTTGGGTACCGTCGTGATCGCTTTGCGGGCCGATGATCGGTTCCTCGAGCTGAACGCAGCGCTTCTGCTCGGGGCGGCCGGCGTGTGGACGGCCGAGGGCCTGCGAGAGGGAATCGAGGTGGGCCTTGATGTGCCCGAGGCCGCGGTGTATCTGCTGGCCATCGTTGTCGCGGCGGCAACGGCCTGGCTGGTTCGGCACCGTGATCAGACCGCGGCCGGTGTGGTCGCCGTGTCGGGGTGGGTTGGGCTCCTCGCCTGGGTCATGGCCGTTCTGCGCCCGCTTCCTCAGGGGCAGATGCTCGTGTCGATCGTGTGGGCGGTGCTCGGCGTCGCGCTCGTGGTGTTGGGGCTCGGCGCGTTGAACCTGGACCTGCCGGGATGGCCCGATGCCGTTCATCGGTGGCGCCATCAGGTCAAATCGCTCGGATTGGCGACGCTCGCCGCCACCGTCGTCAAGCTCGTCACCATCGACCTGGCGGAGGTCGACACGATCTGGAGGGCCCTCCTGTTCGCCGTGGTCGGTGTCGGATTGCTCCGACTCGGCTATCGAATCGGTCTCCTCGAACGCTCGGATGGGGCGGACCCGGCCGACGACCGGAACGGTGCCGCCGACGGGGAGAGCTCCGGCGGGGGCCTCAGCCCGCCGTCTTGAGGTCGAACGCCGAGTACGATCCGCAGCGAGGCGAGGGTCGGCGCTACGCTGCGGCGATGCAACCGGCCAACGTACGGTGTCGAGCGTCCGCCTCGTCGCACGAGCCGACCCGGGCCTACCAACCGAGCGGTGACGGGTGAGTTCGCGCCTCGTCCTGGCCACCATCGTGCTCGTGGCGATGCTGATCGGTGGCAACTTCACGTCGCTCAAGTTCGCACTCGATCACACCACGCCGTTCCTCCTCGCCGGGATGCGCACGGTTATCGGAGGGTCGGCGCTCCTGGCGTTCGCCCGTTTCCGGGGTGAGCGGCTGCCGACCCGGCTCGACGATCTGGCCCGCATTCTCGTCGTGTCGCTGAGCATCACGACGCTGTCGAGTGGTCTCCTGGTCTACGGGGTCAATCGGGTACCGGCCGGGGTGGCCTCGCTGGTGTCGAGCACGATGCCATTGTTCACCGCCGTGCTGTCGCTGTTCCTACTGGGTGCCACCATCTCGGCCCTGGGTCGACTCGGGCTGCTGGTCGGCTTTGCCGGGACGGTTGTACTGGCCCTGCCGTCGCTCGAAGGTGAGGCTGCGGCGATCGGCATCGGCTCGCTGGTGCTGTCGGCCATCGCCTGGGCGTTCGGGACGGTGTTCATGAAGTGGAAGGACTTCAGCCGGGTGAGCCCGATCATGCTGGTCGGCGTGCAGCTGATCATGTCAGCGGTCGTACTCATCCCGTTTGCGCTGGCCGTGGAGGGGACCGCCGAGACCGACTGGTCGCTCGGTCTGTTCGTGCCACTCCTCTACTCGGCCATTCCGGCCAACGCCGTGACGTTCTCCCTGCTGGCCACGGTTGTCCGACGGGCCACACCGACCCAGGCCGCGGCCTCCGCCTACCTGATCCCGGTGTTCGGTGTGCTGTTCGGCTGGCTCATCCGATCCGAACGCTTGGGTCTCGTCGAGTTGATCGGCGGTGCGCTGGTGGTCATGGGGGTCTACCTCCTCGTGAATGCGGCGGCCCGAACGGCGGAGGCCGTGGTCGTCGATCGCGATGGCATACTGAGGACGTGACCGATCCCGACCCACGAGCAGCGATCACGTTTCATCTGGCCCAGTTCAACGTGGCCAGGGCCAAGGGCCCGACCGACGGCCCGGTGATGACCGAGTTCATGGCCAACCTCGACCGGATAAACGCTGTGGCCGACGCCTCGCCGGGTTTTGTGTGGCGCCTGCAGACCGAAGACGGAACGGCCACCTCGATCCGGGCTTTCGACGATCCGGACATGTTGCTCAACCTGTCGGTGTGGGAGGACTTCGAGTCGCTCCACCACTATGTCTACAAGACCGATCACGTCGATTACGTCCGCCGTCGAAGTGAATGGTTCGAACCGGTCGAAGGTCTTCCTGTCACCGTCATGTGGTGGGTTCCCGCCGGTTCGGTGCCGACGGTGGAGGAGTCGATCGAGCGTCTCCATCATCTGGCCGACAAGGGCCCGACAGCGCAGGCGTTCAGCTTCCGTCGTCGGTTTGCGCCGCCGGTCAACATCGACGGGTCCTGATCGACGGCAGGCCTGCTAATGGGATCGTACCGGTCTTTGTGGAAGGCTGGTTGTGAGCCGCTGGTTGGTCAGCACTTGCGTCTGCTGGGTGTTGAACTCTAGGTCTAGATT
>JAOTVU010000091.1 GCA_029863385.1 Acidimicrobiia bacterium | reverse complement strand
TACCAGGTCTCCCGCAAACTGACCGCCCTCGAGGCCCAGGATCTGGTGGCCGTCCGCAACGTCGTCGAAGTGTTGCAGCGGATCGAGATGGTCACTCGGATCGCCACCGAGATCGAACACAATCTGGTCGAGTTGGGAACCGACGGCCGCCTGGTGCGCCTCCAACTCGAGGAGTTGATGGAGGGGGTCGATGACGACCGCCGCCTGATCCTGACCGATTACCTGCAGCCCAGCAGTGACATGTCTCCGGAGGAGGCGATGAAGGCGCTGACCGAGTTGAACGACGAGGCGCTCTTCGACGATCTCCGGATGTCGCGGTCGCTGCATCTGATCGGCCCGGCCAACGATCTCGACGAAACCGTGGAGCCTCGTGGTTTCCGGTTGCTGTCGAAACTGCCCCACATCAATGAGGCCCACGTTGTCCGGGTGGTCGACCACTTCGGCAGCCTGCGTAAGATACTCGGGGCGACCGTCGAGGAACTGGAGGCGGTCGAAGGGATCGGAGCCTCCCGCGCCCGCGCCCTCAAGGATGGGGCGGCCCGTTTGGCGGGCGACTCGATAATCGACCAGTATTAGGGCTTGGTCGGTGGGCGCAACGCGCCGTTCAAACCCCCGACGACGCCGACCCTACAATCTGCTGATCCAACCCTCGACAAAGCCGCCAACCGCACGACGCCCGTGGAAATAGAACTCGCATCGGGCACTCCCGCCGACCTGCACCCCACAATTGGAGCGAAACGTGGGGTTGTCGTCGTGCCCGATCTGCTCGGGCGGCGACCGCTCTTCGATCAGCTGGCGGCATCGCTGGCGGTTACCCACAACTGGCACGTGATCGTGGTCGACCTCTACCGGGATCATCGCTTCGAAACCGAATCGGTCGACGAACGGCACAAGGCCATCGCCGAACTCGACGACGACGACGTGGTCGCCGACCTGGTCGATGCCGCCAACCGCCTCGAAGTGGAACCGGTGGCGCTGATGGGCTTCGATCTCGGAGGAACGTACGCTTACAAGGCCGCGGCCTCGCTGCGATTCGACAAGCTCGTGAGCTTCTACGGCATGGTCCGTCTGCCGTCGCAGTGGCGGGGCCCGTTCCAGCGTGAGCCGCTCGATCTGATCTCACATGTCGAGGACCCGACGACGATTCTCGCCGTGGTCGGCACCGAAGATCTGTTCGTGTCGTCGTCGGACATCGACCAGCTCGTCGACCTTCGGGTGAAAGTGGCGCGCTATCCCGGCGCCCGTCACGGCTTTGTTCACGACGCGTCGGCTCCGGAACACCGTCCCAAGGACGCGGCCGACGCCTGGGCTCAGGTTCTCGACCATCTCAAAGTCTGATCGGTCCCGGCGCCGCCGGCGTCAACGGGAGCGGAGTTCGAGCTGATCCCGCTTGAGAATGTGGTAGCGGCGGTCCCGCTGTTCGATCCATCCGAGCTTGATGAAGGAGGCGATGGCCTTGTTGACCCGCTCGCGGCTGGCGCCGACGATGCCGGCCAGCTCCTCCTGGGTGACGGGCAGTGAGAAGTCGTCGGAGTCGCCGGCGATCTCGAGTAGCCGCTTGGCCGTTCTCCCGGTGACGTCGAGGAAGACGGAGTCGGCGAGAACCCCGTCCATCTGCCGCACCCGATGGGCCAGCAGCTCCACGACCCGCCAGAGGAGTCGCGGCCGTTCGGCGTAGAGCGTCTTGACCGGCTCGTAGGGGATGGCCAGGACCTCGGACTGTTCGAGCACTCGGGCGTCGGTGGAACGGGGAAGGCCGTCGAACATCGGCATCTCCCCGAACAGGTCACCGGGCTCCATGAGGGCGACCACGGATTCCCGGCCGTCGATGGAGCGGTTGACCATGGCGACCCGGCCCGACACGACCACGAACAGCTCGTGCGGCTCGTCGTTCTCGCTGAAGATCACATCGCCCCTGGCCAAACGCCGCCGCTCGGTGTGGGTGGCCAGCTCGGCCATCGTGGCGTCGTCGAGATCTCGGAAGAGTTCGACGGATCTCAGCGTTTCGGTGCCGTTCATGACAAGAACCCGTGTGTCAGGGGGCGAGCCCGACCCTTGTCGGCCAGTACCCGGACCCTCTCTGCGATCATAATGTGTTCGAAAGGTTGGGCTCGGTGCTCGAACACGTTCTCAAGCCCACACCATCAATCAGTCTACGCGATAGCAGCGTGTGTCGTGTCTGTTTCATAGATTCGGCGTTCGGGGCCGGTCGCACGGCGCGGGGACGACGGCGCCGATGCCGCTACGATCGGGTAATCGGTCCGTGGAGGCCAAAAGCCAGTGGGTCGAAGGTCGAGGGTTGAGGGGACCGAAGGTGTTGTCTGAGACATCAGGATCGGCGAAACCGCAGATTCGCATCGGGCAGGGCTTCGACGTACATCCATACGACGACGACCCCGCCAGGCCGCTTGTTCTCGCCGGCGTTCGGTTCGACGGTGAGCCCGGATTGCGGGGCCACAGTGACGCCGACGTGATCGCCCACGCCTGTGTCGACGCTCTCCTCGGCGCCGCCGGGCTCGGTGACATCGGCGGGCTCTTTCCCGACACCGACGAGCGGTGGGCAGGGAGTGACAGCATGTCGTTGCTGGCGGCGGCTGCAGCCCGAGTGGCCGAAGCCGGATGGGCGGTCGTGAACATGGATTGCACGGTGATCCTCGACCGGCCGAAGATCGCTCCGCATCGCGATACCATGGCCGGGAATCTGGCCGTATTGGTTGATGCGCCTGTGTCGGTCAAGGGAAAACGGACCGAGGGTGTTGCCGGTCTGGCCGGCGGCGTTCAGTGTCACGCCGTGGCACTGCTGCAACAACGCGGGACGGAGCGACAGCGGGGGACGCAATCCAGGGCGGGAGCCGAGATGGAGCGTGACCGATGAGTCGACGATCACCCAAGAAGTCGTCGGGCCGCAGTCCGTCGGCCCGGGGCGGGCCCGGTCGAGGTGGGCCGCGTTCCAGCGGTGGAGGGCCCGGCGGCCGGAAGAGGTCGTCGGTTGATGGTCCCGTTCGCGGCGACGGTCGTGACGATCGCAGCGGTGGCCGGGGTGGCCGGCGCCGGGGCAAAGGCCTCGGCGGTGATCAGGTCGAGGGCCGTCAGGCCGTTCGGGAGCTGCTGTTGGCGGGCAAGCGTCCGGTCCGGGAGGTCTTGATGATCGAGGATCTGGCGCCCGCGGACATCCTTGTCGACATCGAGGGGTTGGCCAACGAACTCGGCGTCGGATTCCGTAAGGTCAGCCGTCGCCACCTTGCTGCGGAGGCGGTCACCGACTCCCACCAGGGCGTCATCGCAAGGGCCGCTCCGCTCTCCGAGGCCGACTTCGATCGATTGATCGCCGATCCGAAGGCGTTCCTCGTCGTGCTCGACGGCGTGACCGACCCACAGAATCTCGGTGCTATTCTCCGAACCGCCGAATGTGCTGGAGTCACCGGCATCGTTCTGGGCCGTCATCGTTCGGCTCATGTCAGCCCGGCGGCCACAAAAACAGCGGCCGGTGCTGTCGAACACGTTCCAATCAGCCTCGTCGGTGGAATTCCCGCTTCTCTAGCGGCTATGAAGGATGCGGGAGTGCTGACCGTGGGCCTCGACGAGGCCGGGGAACGCTCGATCTTCGATCTCTCATTGAGTGATCATGGGCAAATTGCTCTAGTTTTGGGTGCTGAAGGAAGAGGATTGTCGCAGCTTGTAAGAAAGCGGGTTGACGTGTTGGCATCGATTCCTCTTGCCGGACGCCTCAACAGCCTCAACGTTGCGATGGCCGCCGCCGTCTCGTGTTTCGAAGTACTGCGGACTCGTCAGGGTAGGTGACAGTGACCGAATTGAGTTATACCGCATGGGACGACAACAAGTACCAGTGGCCTCCGCCTGACGGTTGGTATCAGGCGTCGGACGGCAAGTGGTGGCCGGAGGGCTACGGTCCGGTGGCCACCCAGGCGTCCACCGACACCACTGCCGAGGCGACCGGATCCGACGTGGCCTCGACCGACGACCAGACCCTCGACGCATCAGTCGATGAAGGCTCCGCCATGCCGGAGTCCGACGTCGACGGCTCGGGTCACCATGAGACGTTCACCGATGCGGTCGCCGTCGAGGAGGGCCTCTCCGGTGAGCAGACGCCCGGCGAGTTCGAGTCCGGCTACAACGCAGCCATAGCCGAGGTAGGCGAGTCGCCCCAAGCGGCAGCCGCCGAAGCAGCGGCGGCGGTCGACGCCGATGTCGAGTCCGTGTCCGAGGTCGCGGCCGGCGCAACCTCGGAGTACCAGGTCGCCGAAGCCGGCCATTCCGTCGATCTCGATGACGTCGCGTCCGGGTTCGCCGAATCGACCGAAACGGCCTACCCCTCCGAATCCCAGTACGACTCGGACTCCCGGTACTCGACGTCATCGGCCGGCATGGCGGCCTCCGGATTCGCCTCCCGCTCCGACAGCGGGTCGTCCTCGCTCGGTCTGGCCGGCTGGGCCCAGCCCGGGGCGTCGGAGGTTCGCAACCGGGTCGACGTCAGCCACGAATACGACTACTCGGCCGACGACGGCGAGCCCGACGATCTGCTCGATCCGATCGAGGTGTCCGACGAAGCTCATGATCTTGATCTCGACGCCTCGAGGGTGGAGACGGGGGACCTCGACACGGCGAACCTCGATCCATCCAGGCTCGAAACCGCGGATTCGCCCATCGACGCGCCGAGCGAGCCGGTCGACAGCACCCTCAGCCGCCTTGATGACCTGAAACGGCAGGTCGAGGAGCAGAGTTTCGCGACCAATGTCGGGGGCGACGACGCCACCACGCCGGTATCGGATTTCGAAAGCGGCTTCGACCCGACCGAGACCCTCGACATCGACCCCAACGATCTGAAGCTCGAGTCCAATCCGTTTTACGGCGGCGCAAACGAAACCGACGCCTACGCGGCGACGCCCGCGGTGAGCACCGACGAGCCCGCCGAAACCAGCGCCTACAATGGCGACTACGGCGCCGCCGCTGACACCACGGTCGACGGCGGCTACGGCGATCGGGTCGAGGCCGCCTCCGAGAGCTACGGCTACAACCCGGTCGGTGACGCCACGATCGCGGCACCCCCCGCCGCCGAGACCCACCAGTACGGCTACGAGGGCGAAGCGCCGGCACCGACCGCTGATCCCACCATGCCGATGGGCGACGGGTATGTCGCGCCGCAAAACGACTATTCGAGCGTCTCCACACTCACGCCGACGTCGACGCCCACGCCGAGGCCCGGCCCGGGCCGGATCGTGCTCTACGGTGTCATTCTCCTGCTCGCACTGGCTGTCGCCGGCGTCGCCGGCTACCTGCTGTTCCAACTGCAGAGCGACGAAGGTGACGGATCCGGTGGCGAATCGGCGACGGCGACCGTCGATGGTAGCGACGCCGGTCCGTCGGATCTCTCGGGCCAGGAGCCGGGTTCGTTCTCGAACCCCCACGAGCTGGCCGGTGGTGTCCGTTTGACGGTCCCGGTCGGCGACGATGACACCGAGGTGTGGATGCTGCAGGTCCGTGAACCGGCAACCGCTTCCGACATGGGTGACGAGCTCGTCGAGGTGACAAGCCGCATCCGCGTTCGCAATGACAGCTCAAGCGGCGATCTGTCGGCGTCCGGCCTGCGGTTCGTCCTGGTCTCGGCCGATGGTTCGACGGGCACGACGGCTGCTGCGAGCTGCTCGTCGGGAGACGACCTGAACCGGCAGGCGGCGATCGAGCCCGGCAAGGACATCGAGGGCAACGTCTGCTGGACGGTGCCCGCCGCTCAGGCTTCCGGTGCGCTGCTCGGCGTCGAGAGCGTCCATGCCGGTGGCCGGGTCCACGTCCAGCTGAGCTGACATTGCAGCCCGAACCGTCCTTCCGCGGGGGTCCTCGGCCGTTGTCCGCCAACCGAAGTCGCCGATCAGGAGTCCCATGGAAGACGTTGACGGTGCCAGGAGTTTCGATGCAACCGGCGAATCGTACGACAGCTTCATGGGTCGATACTCCAAACCCCTGGCAGAGTGTTTCGCCGACGCGGCCGGCGTGCGACCCGGCCAGTCTGCACTCGACGTGGGGTGCGGCCCGGGGGCTCTGACGGGCATTCTGACCGCCCGTCTCGGGAGTGGCTCCGTTGCCGCGTGCGACCCGTCACCGGCCTTCGCGGAGGCATGCCGCTCACGGTACACGGGCGTCGACGTCCGATCAGGGCGAGCCGAGAACCTTCCTTTCGAAACGGATCGCTTCGATCAGGTGCTGGCTCAGCTCGTCATGCACTTCGTCTCCGATCCGGCCGCGGCGATCGAGGAATTCGTGCGCGTCGCCCGCCCTGGTGGAACGATCGGTGCCTGCGTCTGGGACTTCGATCACGGCATGGAAATGCTGCGGCGATTCTGGGACGCTGCTCTGGCCATCGACCCCGCCGCTCCTGACGAAGCCCGCACCATGAAGTTCGGGCGGGAAGGCGAACTGGTCGATCTCTTCGAGAAGGCGGGCTTGCGTCACCCGAAGGAAACGACCCTTCGCGTCGTCTCGACCTACGGGGATTTCGATGAACTCTGGTCCGGGCTGTGCGCCGGAATCGGGCCGGCGGGCACCTACTGCGTTTCGCTCTCCGCCCCCATGCGCAACCTGCTCCGATCCCGCCTCTTTCACGATCTCGGTCAGCCGACCGCGGCCTTCAGCCTGTCCGCCGTCGCCCGGTGCGCCGTCGCCACCGCTCCCTGATATCGCGGATGTGACGGCTGACGCGCCGGGAATTCGAACGGCCCAAAACGGCGGACACCGCCGGCACGAGGCCGACGGTGTCTTCCAGGGTCCAGCGAGGTTGTGCTAGACCACGCGAACGTTCTTGGCTTCTTCTCCCTTGCGGCCGGGAGCGACGTCGAACTCCACGGTCTGGCCTTCGTCGAGTGACTTGTAGCCATCTCCGGCGATATTGGAGTAGTGAACGAAAACGTCATCCCCCTGCTCGCGAGAGATGAAGCCGAAGCCCTTCTCAGCATTAAAAAATTTCACGGTGCCTTGCATTGCATACTCTTTTCCATACGAGCCCGCCACTTGGCGAGCCCCTATGACGCTACGGCCATACCGGCGGGATTCCTCCCGTCGGGTATCAGATCGGTGGTTTAGTGGCTGCCCGCTCCGGCGGCAAGGGATTTCTTGGGATCGAAGAAAGGGCGTTCGACCACCGTCGCCGGCCGGGATGTGGATGAGGTCATAACGTCGACCTCGGTGCCGAGCGCTGCGGCATCCGTGGAGACCATCGCCAAAGCGATGTTCTTCTCGAGGCGGGGTGAGTAGATGGCCGACGTGACCTTGCCGACGGCTGCGCCGGCGTGGTTGACCGGCCAGAACGTGGTGTTCGGGCCGCTGAGCGGGTCGCCCTCGATTTCGAGTCCGACCTGTTTCCGGCTGACGCCTTCGTCGCGGATTCGCCGGAGCGCTTCCTGGCCGATGAAGTCGGCGGCCATGTCGAGGTCGACCAGGCGGTCAAGCCCCAGCTCGTAGGGGTTGGTGTTGATGTCGGCGTCGGCATGGTACGACAGCATCGCACCCTCGATCCGGCGAATCGACGAGGTGTGACCGGGCTTCAGCCCGAGCGGTTCGCCTGCGGCCATGATCGTCTCCCACAGCTCGTCGCCACGCGAGCCGTCCCGCAGGTAGAGCTCATAGCCCAGCTCGCTGGACCAGCCCGTTCTCGACACGACGAGCGGAATCCCGTCCAGCTCGACTTCACGAAGCCAGTAGTACTTGAGATCGTTCAGGCGGTCGCCGAACAGTGCCTCCATGACCTTGCCGGATTTCGGACCCTGCAGTTGGAGTGGTGAGACGTCGGGTTCGGCGATCGTGATGTCCAGGTCCGAATGCACTGCGACGCCCTGGGCCCACAGCAGCACGTCGCTGTCGGCCAGGGAGATCCAGAAGTGGTTCTCGGCCAGCCTGAGCAGCACCGGGTCGTTGATGATGCCGCCCTCGGCGTTGGTGATGAGGACGTACTTGCACTGCCCGACGGCCATTTCGGACAGGTTGCGTGGCGTGAGCATCTGCATGAACGCCGAGGCGTCGGGGCCGCTGATCTCGACCTGGCGCTCGACGGCGACGTCGCAGAGGATCGCATCGTTCACCAGGTTCCAGAAGTTTTCCTCGGGGTCACCGAAGTCGCGTGGGATGTACATGTGGTTGTAGACCGAGAAGCCTTGCGCCCCCCATCGGACAGTTGCGTCGAAATACGGCGATTTGCGGATCTGGGTTCCAAACCCGAATCCTTCAGACGGGCTCAAGTGTCGACTCTCCGAGGTCATGCCGACACCTCAATCCGTTCGACTTCGGCCCATCCCAGGCGTCCCGAGAGCTCGTCGGCCATACGCAGAAGTTCTGCTCCCATTCGCGTTCGGAATGAAGACGTGAAAACCCGAACCGAGCCGGTCGCGCCGACCGACAGCGTCGGTGGCTGGCCGGACGGCCCGAGGGGAACGGCAACCGAGCACATGCCGAGTTCGATCTCCTCGACGCACTCGGCGTAGCCACGCCGTCGAATCTCGCTGAACTCGGCCTCGAGGTCGCGGGGGTCGGTGAGAGTGAAATCGGTGTAGGCCTTCAGGCGGCCGCTGATGGATTCGGCCAGATCGGGGGAGAACGCGGCGACCGCCTTCGAGCAGGAGCACGCGTGCAGGGGACGCTTGCCGAGGCCGGGGTGCAGGAATGAGACGCCGGTACCGGGAGTCTCGACGTGGATGATCTCGACGGCCCGGCCACGGAGACGGGACAGGAAGAACGCCGCCCCGTGGGCGTCCGCTGCCTGGCGAAGCACGGGGGCTATGGCATCCAGGAGGACCTGGTCGGATTGGGAGGGCTCGGTGATCCGCTTGAGGCGGGTGCCGATGGCGTAGTGACCACGGCCGACCGGATCGAGGAGGCCGCCGTCGACGAGGTCCTGCACCAACCGGTAGGCCGATGCCTTCGGCAGATCGGAGTGGCTACAGATGTCGGGGACGGTCGCCTCACCCTTCTGGCCGACGATCTCCAGAATCAACGTCATGCGTTCGAGGTGCACGAAGGTTCTTCTCCGATGAGTTTGGTCCGTGGGAGCTGTGAGTCTCATCCTTGGAGTCTCACCTTGCAAGAATGAGAGTCTCACTCTACGATAACTTTCTGGTCGTGCGCAAAGGGGTCTCGAGAAAAATGAGTACAGCGTCGGAGACGGACAGTCATTGTTGCGGGCCGGGGTACGCGAGCCCGGCCGAGGCCGTCAAGGCGCCGCGAGAGGAGCTTCTCTACACCGTTGCGCTCTACACGGGGACGGGGCTCCAGAAACCCGACTACCTCGCCACGATCGACGCCGACCCCGACAGCCCGACCTACTCCCAGGTCATCCATCGCCTCGAAATGCCCGGCATCGGCGACGAACTCCACCACACCGGATGGAACGCCTGCTCGTCCTGCCACGACGATGCCTCGATGAGCCGCCAGTACCTTCTGCTGCCGGGTGTGCGGTCCAACAACATTCACATCGTTGACACCGCCACCGATCCGCGGGCCCCTCGTCTGCACAAGGTGATCGACGGGGATGAGATCAAGGAGAAGACGAACCTTTCGGGACCCCACACGGTCCACTGTCTCGGGTCGGAGATCATCATCTCGTTCCTCGGCGACGCCATGGGCGAAGCCCCGGGCGGGTACCTTCACCTCGACAAGAACTTCGAGATCGTGGGGCGATGGGAGAACTCGATGGGTGACATCCCGTTCGGCTACGACTTCTGGTATCAGCCTCGCCACAACGTGATGATCAGCTCCGAGTGGGCGGCCCCGAACACGTTCATGCCCGGGTTCGATCTCGAAGAGGTCGGTCACCTCAAGTACGGTCGCCGCCTGCACGTCTGGGACTTCGAGAAAAGGGAGCCGGTTCAGACGATGTATCTCGGTGAGGACGGTCTGATCCCACTCGAGGTCAAGTTCCTGCACGATCCCGATAGCACCCACGGCTACTGCTGCGCCGCGCTGAGCTCCAACATCATCCACTTCTGGAAGGGCGCCGACGAGTCGTGGGAGTGGGAGAAGGTCGTCGACATCGACAACGAGATGCACCCCGAATGGCCCATCCCGCTTCCTGGCGTGATGTCGGCCCTGCTGGTGTCGATGGACGACCGGTACCTGTACATCAACAACTGGTTGCACGGTGACATGCGCCAGTACGACATCACCGATCCCCACAAGCCGAAACTCACCGGTCAGGTGTGGATGGGCGGTCTGCTCGGCCGGGCCCCGGAGGTCAACGGCGTGAAGATCGCCGGCGGCCCCCAGATGTTCCAGCTCTCCCTCGACGGCAAACGCCTGTATGTCACGACATCGCTGTTCTCGACCTGGGACAACCAGTTCTATCCCGAGATCCGCACCCAGGGCGGCGTGATGGTGATGATCGACTGCGATGTCGAGAACGGCGGCATGGAGATCAACCCCGACTTCATGGTCGACTTCGGCTCCGAACCCAACGGACCCAGTCGTTGTCACGAGACCCGGTATCCGGGCGGCGACTGCACCAGCGACATCTGGCTGTGAGGTACACGGCCGTGACCGCCACCCGCACCATCACCCTCGCCAATCGGGCCGGGGCGACCTATGAGGTCGAGGCCGACCGTCCGCTGCTCGATACGTTGACCGAACACGGTGTCGACCTGCCCTACGGTTGCCGATACGGCGGCTGCATCACCTGTGCCGCCAGGGTGACCGCCGGTGAGGTCGACCAGCACGAGCAGGTGGCCTTGAACAACCGCCAGATCAACAACGGCTACGCCGTGCTCTGCGTGGCCCGCCCCCTTTCGGACTGCACGCTCGAGGTCGGCGTCGACAGCCACGACAAGCTCTACCGCAACCCGTTCCTCGATCCGCTCGCACCGCACGAGCTGAAGGCCGACATCGCAACGCCGAAGGAGCTCTGAAAAGAAGACCCATGCCTGAAGCCGACATCGACCGCCGCTACGACTACACGCCTGAGTACCTCGCCGGCATCCTGCGGTCGGTCAAGACCATCGCCATGGTGGGCGCCAGCGCCGACAAGACCAAGTTCAGCTACGGCGTCCTGCGGGTCCTGCACGAGATCGGCTACGACATGCTGCCGGTCAACCCGAGCCCCGACGTCACCAAGATCCGCGGTATCAAGGTGTGGCGCTCCCTCGAGGAGATCGACCGCCCCGTCGACATGGTCGAGGTGTTCCGCCCGTCCGAGGAGCTCTACGGCATCGCCGAACAGGCGATCGCCGTCGGGGCCAAGGTGCTCTGGGGTCAGATCGGCGTCTACGACGACCGGGCCGCCGCCCTGGCCGAGGACGCCGGCCTGAAGGTCGTCATGGACCGCTGCCCGAAGATCGAACTGTTCCGCCCGTTCTGGAAACCCAGGCTCGATCTGCCGATCTGAATTCCGCCAGGACCGGGCTGGTCGCAGCGGTGGTCAGTCGATCGTCGAGTACGACGTGGAACGATCGTCGGCCTCGCTGCCTCGAATCTTGGCGACGGCCCGGCCGATGGCGCCGACGTAGTCGTCGATGACGCCGGAGTTCGAGTTGGAGACCGTGGCGTGGAGTGAGTCGGGAGGACCTTGGCGGTCGTGGAACCACCCGTCGGTGGCCAGCTCGTCGCCGAGTGCGAACACATCGATCGGCTCGTCCGCCTCGGGATCAGCGGCGATCGCCAGCAAGTGGAAGCGAGGATCGCCCAACACCCGAATGCCGTCAACGTCCTCGATGCCGGCCCGCATGCGATCGGCGTTCTCCAGCACCGTACGAGTCAGGTCAACGTAGCCGTCGACTCCGAGATGCTGCATCACGGCCCATGCGGCGGCCATCGGCAGGCCCGAGCGCGATCCCTGGAGATTCGGTGACGCATAGAAGCCGCCGAGCCAATCGTCGAACACGAAGGTCTGATATCGCCTCAGCTCCCTGGTGCGGTGCAGGATCACCGAGACCCCCTTCGGGGCATAGCCGAGCTTGTGCACGTCGGCCGAGATCGTGGTCACACCGTCGACCCGGAAATCCCAGGGCGGCACCTCACGCCCCAGCATCTCGGCGAACGGCAGCACGAACCCGCCCATGCAGGCATCGACATGGCAGCTGAACCCGCCGTCGGCGGCCAGCGCGGCGATGGCCTGGATGTCGTCGATCACACCCTGCGGATACTGAGGCGCCGAGCCGACCACGAGCACGGTGTTGCCCGTGACGGCCTCGGCCATCGCCGCAACGTCGGCGGTCCAGTCGCCGAGTACCGGGGTCTTGTGCAGCGTGATCCCGAAGAGATGGGCCGCCTTGTGGAAGGCGGCGTGTGCGCTTTCGGCCACGATCATCTCCGGTGCGGTCACACCCCGTTTGTATGCCGCTCGCTCCCGAGCCGCCAGCACCGCGCACAGGATCGATTCGGTGCCACCGCTGGTGAGGAATCCCGATGCCGTCGATGGTCCGTTCAGCAGGTCGGCGGTCCACCCCACGACCTCCGACTGGATCTCGCCCAGCGAGGGAAAAGCCCGCGTGTTCAGCGCATTCTCGTGCAGGTAGAGCAGTGCCGCCTGCTCGGCCACCTCGTCCACGCCCGGACCGCCGTGGTAGATCATGCCGAACGCCCGGCCGTCGGCCCACCGAACGTCGGCGTTCCGCTTGGTCGCCAGGTCGGCGATGACGTCAGCGGACGGGCGTCCGGACCGGGGGAGCGTGGGGCGGGAAGCTTCGGTCATGAACCGACTGTACGTCCGCCCACTCGACCGGGCCACTGCAGGGCCGGTGTTCGGCCGACCAATTCGCTGCAACGGTTGAACGATGGGTACCCGAATGCGCACCCGGGCGGATGCCCGTGGAAATCGTCCTCACGCAGCCGGGTCCATGCCCGGTTGCTTCGCTGCTCGCTGCCGGCGGATGGTGACGGCGACACCGATGACCATCAGCGCCACGAGTGTGCCGTCACTGTCGTAGGATCTGGATGGCGGTCCGAAGGCTGTCTCGAGGTCATCGACCGAACCCCGATGGAAGCAGAAGGAGACGATGGCCTTGTCGCCGATGGTGCTGCCGACAACGGCAACTTCTCCTCGCCCGCCGTAGTTGACACCACACATCGGTGGGTCCGTCCAGACCTCGGTCAGCGAGGAAACCTCGCCTTTGAACACCTGGTGGACGTCGAACGTCAGCCTGACCGGGTGGAAGCTGGCGGAATACGTGACCTCTCGTCTGACCTGGATTCCTGAGAACGCAATGTCATAGTCATCGACTCGTTCGGCGAGCGGGAGCGGACCCTGACCGTATTGACACGCAGCGGCCGGCTTCGCGTGGGCCAGGACCATGACGCCGTTGATCAGGAGCACGACGAGGATCACGAAGGAGGGACGGAGGCCGAACCCACGTCGGCGATTGCCAGGCAGCCCGGGAGTCATGGGTAGCGGAGCGTTTCCGAGCGGTGATACCGGGCGACCCCAACTACTGGGACCCGGCGTGCTCAGGCCGCTCGGAGGTGCTGTCTCGGGTGGGGTGCCGACGTCTCGGGTCGGCCGATAGCGAGCGCTTACTCCTCACGCTAGGAGGGCGAGGTCCCGTCGGATGTAGCGCAGGTGTGCCCACTCCTCCTCGAGGATCACGCGCACGCAGTCACCGACAGTGGGGTGCCAATCCCCGCCGCCCCAGGGGTTGTTGCGTTCCTCGACGAGCAACTCCGGCGTGGCGCCGACAAGGAAGTCGGTCACCATCTGCTGTCGCTCGGCCCGCACCTCGAGTATCTCCTCGAAGGTCGGCGCGTCGGTTCGGAAGATCGACATGTCGAAGCCCATCTCCGGAGCGCTGGTGAAGATCTGGCCGATCTCGTGGAACGGCTGTTCGATCCCCATGATCCCGCCGCGGAGCCATGCGTCGGTCGCCAGCACGAGGTGGCGCAGGGTCTGGGCCAGCGACAACTCGTCGTCGACATGGGCGTCGACCATCTCCGGCGGCGTGTCGGCCACCGTCGTCGCCCACGCAGCCTGTACGGCGACCCAACCGTCACGCAGGCCCTCGGGTGTCTGCGCGTTCTGGAGCTCGCGGCCGGGGAACTGTCGGTTGAGCTCGGCGTCGACCAACGGCACCACGTCGACGCCGTTGACGAGGAGGCTGCCGAACAATAGGTCATGGCCGTCGATGTCGAGCCCGTCGACCTCAGCGCCGCGCATAGTTACCCCGCTGAGGTCGCACGCTCTCATCGTGGCCCGCTTGAAACTCGTCTTGAAGAAGGTCGCCCCCTCGAAGTCCTGCGGATCGGAATCGGTCGCCATCGACCCATTCTGCCCGTTTTTAAAGAGCAGTTCTTCTGTCATGGACCAGTTCGCAATCCGCCACGCGAGCGAATGGTCCAGAGCTGACTTGGAAGGCACCGTGACCCAACATGTCTCCGCTCACAACGCCCCAAGCTCGACGTGCCGCTCGTGGATGGTGCGAGCCCGGCTCGTGGCTTGGCAATGGCCGATGGAACCGAGCCGTTCGACGAGGAACGTCACATCGGCGTGACACCGTTCTTCTTCGGTGACGATGACATATGGGGTCCGGTCCCATTCCGATCACACGTGGTTGATACCGAGGCGCTGCGGGTTCCGCTGCTTGAGCCCTGAGGCATCCATCGGTCGCTGGCGACACGATCTGCCCGAAGCCGAGGCGAAGGCCGTAGCCGGCGGCTTGCAAGAGCTTGCTGCGCCATTTGGCTACGACCTCTGACCGGCTTTGGGATGTCGGCGGGAAGTTCTCTGGTGAGTTTCCTGGTTTTCTCCTGGTTTTGGGCCCGCTGAACAGAGGCCGAACCGTCCGACAATCGAGTTTTTCCCCTGGTGGGAGCGTTGAGCCCGGGAGGAGGATCGAACTCCTGACCTACGCTTTACAAGAGCGTTGCTCTGCCAGCTGAGCTACCCGGGCGACGAAGAATGATTGTGGAAGTGCGAGATCGAGTTTAGGGCCAAATTCGCCGTGGCGGTCTTGGATTGGCCTGCTCCTCAGCGGTCCAATGGCGTCATTGACCACACGATCCGCCCGTCGGCCGCTACCGTTCAGGGGTGACGGTGCCGCGGAACCAGTTCGCCCCCGGATCGAATCGCAGGAGGCCACTGCATCATGAACACTCAACTGGCGGCCGAGGAAGAAATCGAAGAGTTCGACGACTTCGAGTCGGGAGGCCGATTCTCCGGTCTCAGCCTGCGTGATGGCGGGACCGACCTGTTTCGCGGCGTGCTCGTTGCGTTGATCGCTCTCGGCGTCGGAGCGTTGGTGCTGACGCAGGGCTACGCCGACGACACCGCCGATTCGGCGGCCGACGACTCGTCGTTCACGAGCGGCGAGCTCACGGCGGCCGACCCGGACGGCACGTTGACCAGCGACGAGGCCGAGGCCGCAGGCGCCGATCCGGCAGCCCCGGACGCCGACGCGACCGACGCCGCCATGGCCGACGCCACCACAACGCCGACCTCGGACCCGACGGCGACCACCGCCCCCACGACCACCTCCACGCTGGCCGACACCGCCCGGCCCGCCGGCGACGTCGAGGTCGTCGTCCTCAATGCCACGGACCGGAAGGGCATCGCCGGTCAGGGAACCGAGCTGGTACAAGCCGCCGGCTACGCCATCGTCCCTGCCGGCAACGCCACCAACGCCGTCGGTTCGGTCATCTACTACCTGGAGGGCTACCGGGCCGACGCCCTCGCCGTCTCCCAGGTCTTCAGTGATGGCCTGGACGGTCTCGTTCAGCCCTATGACCCCGCAGCGCCGCCCGCGGCCGCCGAGGACATCGGCGACGCGAAGGTCATCGTGGTCCTCGGAATCGATGACGCAATCCCCATTGGTTGACCTTCTTCGATGACGCCAAGCAGCTCCTCCGACCGCGCCTCGGACCCCGACGGCGACAGCGGTCGGCCGGTCGTGGTGCTGGCCTTCGACAAGTTTCGGGGGACGGCCACCAGCGCCGATCTCGGAGAGGCGGCAGCCGAAGCGGCGCGAAACGCCGGTTGGGATCCCCGTGTCGTCCCGCTGGCCGACGGCGGGGAGGGCACGCTCGACGTTTTGGGCGGACCGAACAAGGTCACCCGGGTGACCGGTCCGCTCGGCAGGCCGGTCGACGCGCCATGGCGGCTCGACGGTCGCGAGGCTTTCATCGAGATGGCGGCCGCCTCCGGGCTCCAACTGGCCGGTGGCGCCGACGGCAACGATCCACTCGAAGCGTCGACCGTCGGGACCGGCCAACTGATCGCCACCGCCGTGGAACTCGGCGCCAAAACGGTGTATGTGTTCGTGGGCGGCTCGGCCACCACCGACGGTGGCCTTGGTGCCATCCGGGCGCTGGGTAACCGGGCCCGGATGCGGGAGATCTCGCTCATCGTCGGCTGTGACGTCGACACCCGATTCACCGAGGCCGCCAGGGTCTTCGGGCCGCAGAAGGGTGCAACCAGAGCCCACGTTGAGCTGCTCACCCGCCGGTTGGAGCGGCTCGTCCAGCTCTACCGGGAGGAGTTCGAGGTCGACGTGTCGGAGATCCCCGGCGGGGGAGCGGCCGGCGGTCTGGCCGGCGGACTCTGCGCGGTGGGCGCCCGCCTGCAGTCGGGTTTCGAGATCCTGGCCGAGAAGGCCGATCTCGATCTGCATCTGGCCGAGGCGTCGATGTGTGTGACCGGCGAAGGCAAGCTCGACCAACAGTCGTTCGACGGCAAGGTCGTTGGCGGCATCTTCAACTGGTGTCGCGACCTCGGCGTGCCGACCGCGGCCGTCGTCGGGATGGTCGCCGAGGGCACCGAGCCGCCCGACGAACTCACCGTCCGCGCGCTGGTCGACCGATACGGCACCGAGCGGGCGATGGGCGAGACGGTCGATCTCGTGGCCGACGAGGTGGCGCAGATCCTCGCCGAACGCAGCCGCATCTAGGGCGTCCGCCCGGCCTCAGCTCGAACGGCCCCGCTGCCACAGATAGCGACCGACCCACACCATCACCGTGAGGGCGACCACCACGAAGATCAGCTCGACCAGCAGCGTCAGCACCCGGAATGCGGCGTTGGCGGCGAGAAACACCAACAGCACGATCGCAACGACAACCAGCCCTGAGGGAAGCAGTGGTGGTCGCGTCGGCCGGTTGTCGGTCATCCGATCCAGGATAGATCACCCCTTTCGCCGGCCTGACGCGACGGCTGGGCCGTAGGGCTTATTCGGCTTACGAACCGGTCTGCCGGACCGACGGATACTCATCACGGCCACCGGATCCAGCCGACGGTGGCCCAATGTCTGTCCGGGAGCCGACTCGGTTACCGGTATCTCAGGTCGTGCGGGAACCTGAGCGGCCCGGTGCCACCCACGCCGAAATCGGGGTGAGGAGAGCACCGGGCCGCTCGCATTCCCGGGTGCACCAACGGTCCACGGATCGTGGCTCTGGAATTTCCGCACCGAGGTCGCACCTAGCACTCTCGACGCTAGAGTGCTAACCGATCAGTCCATCGCTTCTTCGAAGCCTTTGTACTCAGCCTGGAGGACGCCACGAACATGGCGAAAGACATTTCCTTTAACGCCGAAGCCCGCCGCAAGCTTGAGGCGGGAATGAACACCCTGGCTCACGCGGTCAGGGTCACGTTAGGCCCCAAGGGCCGCAATGTCGTTCTCGACAAGAAGTGGGGAGCGCCCACCATCACCAACGACGGCGTTTCGATCGCCAAGGAGATCGAGCTGGAGGACCCGCTCGAGAGGATCGGGGCCGAGCTGGTCAAGGAAGTGGCCAAGAAAACCGACGACGTCGCCGGCGACGGCACCACAACCGCCACGGTGCTGGCCCACGCCATGGTCACCGAGGGCCTGAAGAACGTTGCCGCCGGCGCCAACCCGATGTCGCTCAAGCGGGGCATCGAGATCGCCACTCAGGCCGCGGCCGAGGCGATCGCCGACATGTCGGTCGAGGTCGACTCGAAGGAGCAGATCGCCCAGGTGGCCGCCATCTCGGCCAACGACCGCCAGATCGGCGAGCTGATCGCCGATGCGATCGACAAGGTCGGCAAGGACGGCGTCGTCACCGTCGAGGAATCCAACACCTTCGGGATGGACCTCGAGTTCACCGAGGGCATGCGTTTCGACAAGGGCTACATCTCCCCGTACTTCGTGACCGACACCGATCGGATGGAGGCCTCGCTGGAGGAAGCCTACGTGCTGCTCGTCAGCTCGAAGATCTCGGCCGTTCGCGATCTGGTGCCGGTCCTCGAGAAGGTCATGCAGACCGGCAAGCCGCTGGTCATCATCGCCGAGGACGTCGAAGGTGAGGCCCTGGCCACACTCGTCGTCAACCGTATTCGGGGCACGATCAACGTCGCCGCGGTGAAGGCCCCCGGGTTCGGCGATCGTCGCAAGGCGATGCTCCAGGACATGGCCATCCTCACCGGTGGTCAGGTCATCTCCGAGGAGGTCGGTCTCAAGCTGGAGAACACCAGCCTCGACCTGCTCGGTAAGGCCCGCAAGGTCACCATCACCAAGGATGAGACCACCATCGTCGAGGGCGGCGGCGACAAAGCCGACGTCGACGGTCGGGTGGCGCAGATCCGGGCTGAGATCGAGAACACCGACTCCGACTACGACCGCGAGAAGCTGCAGGAGCGTCTGGCCAAGCTGGCCGGCGGTGTGGCCGTGCTCAGGGTTGGCGCCGCCACCGAGGTGGAGCTCAAGGAGAAGAAGCACCGAATCGAAGACGCGGTCAGCACCACCAAAGCCGCCATCGAGGAAGGCATCGTGTGTGGTGGCGGTGTCACGCTGCTCCGTGCCCAGGACAAGGTGAAGGCCGCGGCTGCCGAGCTGAGCGGTGACGAGGCGACCGGTGCCATCATCGTGGCCCGGGCCCTGCAGGCTCCGCTCAGCCAGATCGCCGTCAACGCCGGGGAGGAAGGCGGCATTGTCGTCAACCGGGTGCGTGAGCTCGAGGGCTGGCACGGTTACAACGCCGCCACCGGTGAATACGGCGACCTGAAGGCCGCAGGCGTGGTCGACGCCGCCAAGGTGACCCGGTCCGGCGTCCAGAACGCAGCTTCGATTGCGGCGCTGTTCCTGACGACCGAGGCGGTCATCACCGAGCACGTCGAGATCGACGACGCCGCCTGATCAGTCCACCTCGATGCGGGCCCCGGCCCCGACTGCGAGAATCAGATGACGAGTCCGCCCCTCCATCCCGACACTGCTCCCTTCGCCTTCATGCTGGGCACGTGGCGGGGGAGGGGCGACGGCTCGTATCCAACGATCGACGATTTCGGCTACACGGAGGAAATCACCATCGGCCACGTCGGCAAACCGTTCCTTGCCTACAGCCAGAAGACCAAGCACGCGGAAACCGGGCAGCCGCTGCACGCGGAGTCGGGATACTGGCGGTTCCCTGCGCCAGGCCGCGTCGAGCTGGTGATCGCACACCCCACCGGCCTGCTGGAGTCGCTCTCCGGTACGGTCCAACTGATAGACGACGGTGCCAACATCGAGCTGACCTGCCCGGACGTCGTCACCACCGCCACTGCGGTCGACGTGGAACGCACGGTACGCCGATTCCGATTCGACGGCGACAGCGTCTCATACGACCTGGCCATGGCCGCCGTCGGTCAGCCACTCACCCATCACCTGGCCGCCACCCTCCACCGGGTGGGCGACTGAACGCTCCGCCGCCCGGGAGCGGGCGGGAGTCGGGGGTCGGCGTGGCCGACGCCCGTAGACTTGACGGTGTGGTTCGTTCTCGCTCCCAGTCGGTCTTCACCCGGGCGTTCGACGGGGATCTCGGTGGACGGCAACCCGAC
>JAOTVU010000090.1 GCA_029863385.1 Acidimicrobiia bacterium | reverse complement strand
CCGGCCTGAGACTGCGAGAGCCCAGGCCGGTCTGACAATGTGAACAGCGATGGTGGGGTTCGAGCCGGATCCGGTCGACGGCCCGGTCGACGACGATACCGACCCAGGGTCCGGCGATGAGTCCGAGTAGAACGAGGACGGCGGCGAGAACCACGGTCGCCATACGCGTTCGCCCGACGACCTACGGTCGACGCCCTATTCTTCGCCCTTGATGTACTGCATGAGAAGGCCGTTGCCGTCCTTCGGTTCGTCGAGCAACTCGGATGCGTCGTTCAGCACGTCGCCGAACTCGGCGATCTCGGCTGGGGACGGCGGGGCCAGATCGTCGACCGACGGCGGAGGCGGCATCGGAGGACGGTCGGCGATGACCTCGGCGTCGGCCGCCGGAGGCGGGGGCGTCGGGGCAGCAGCCGGAGGCGGATTGCCGGCCAGAGCGGGAGGCGGCGACGCCTGGCTCTGAGCGGCCGACGTGCGGCTCTGCGGCCCGCCGGGTCCACCCGAATCACCGATGACCACGAGCTGACGCTCGGCCAGATTCTTGATCTGGCGGCTGCCTTCCACCTCACCGAGCTGAAGACGCTCGCATACCGTCGAGGCCGGGCAACCGGCACCGATGGTGGTCAGTGCCGACCACTCGTCGCGGGTGATCGTCACCTCGTCGGCCGGCAGCTCGGAGGCCGGCGTCACCACGTGGCTGAGCGACGGAACGACGGCCTCGATGGCCCGCCAGTCCAGGAGACGATTCTCGGCGGCGCTGAGCACCGACACCACGTTCTCCTCGTACTCGGTGGCCTCGACCTCCCGAGCCGTGAACGTAAAGCTGCCCTCGGCGTAGCGAAGGAGCTCGAACATGACGTCCTCGATCCCGGTTCCGTTGGCGGTGAAGCTGGCGGTTCCGTCGACCAGACGACCCTCGCGGAACATGAGCGCCCCGCTGCCACGGTCACCCTTGATGTCGAGTTGACCGGTCTTTGACGTGCTCGACAGCAGTCCCAGCACCTCGTCGAGCGCAAAGTTCTCAAGCGAACCCTGAAGCATGTGATTGATATCCTTCCTCATCGCGCCCGCTCAATCGGGGAGGCGAAAGCATGACTACACCAGTTACTTCGGCTCGCCCCGCGAGGAGTTAAGAAGTTCGTCGGGCTGGTCCGGGAACGGACCGGAATTCAGCCGAGCTGGTCGGCAACGGCGGCCATCATCGTCTCGATCGGAGGCTCTCGATCCGTCCATCGTCGAAAGGCCAGGGCGGCCTGGTGGACGAGCATCGGGACGCCCCCCTGGACGGTGGCGCCCCGCTCGGCCGCCGCGGCCAGGAGCGGGGTTTCGAGTGGGTTGTAGACGATGTCGACCACCGAGTGCGATGCCGAGATGAGGTCGGCGTCGATCGGGCACCGGCCGGCCTCGGAGCCGCCGGCCATGCCGACCGGTGTGGTGTTGACGATGATGTCGAGGGTGGCCAGGTCGTCGGCCGTCCCCGCCCTGGCTTGAACGGCCAGAGCGACTGCGTCGGCCAGCGTGGTCTCGGACCGGTTGACGACGACGATGTCGGCAACCCGGTTTCGGCCGAGCGCCTCGATGATCGACCGAGCGGCTCCGCCGGCTCCGATGACGCCGATACTGCGCCCGGCCAGGTCCTGCCCGGTGCCGTGTTCGAACGCGGCCACGAACCCGTCGCCGTCGGTCGAATCGGCGACGATCCGGCCGTTGCGCCAGAACAGGCAGTTGGCCACCCCGAGCCGCTCGACGGTCGGTGTCCGCTCGTCGGCGGCCATCGCGGCGGCCGCCTTGTGGGGCATGGTGACCGACAGGCCTCCGATGCCGAGCGTTCGCATGGCGTCAACGGCTGCCGCCCCGTTGGCGGGATCCACCTCGAAGGCGACATAGGTCCAGTCGAGCCCGGCCGCGGCGAACGCCGCGTTGTGGATCCGGGGCGAGAGGGAATGTTGCACCGGGTGACCGATGACGGCCGCCAGGCAAGTATGGCCGGTGATGGCGTGAGGCCTGCCGGCCATCAGCCGTCGAGGACCCCGGCCTCCTCGGCGATCCGCTTGAACTCGAGGAATTCCTCGTCGGTGGTGGCGAAGTTGTGGGTTCGGCCGTCGGGCGACAGCACGTAGAACAACCAGTCACCCTCGGCCGGATTCATCGCCGCCTCCAGCGACGCCTTCGACGGCATGGCGATCGGGGTCGGGGGCAGACCGGTCTGGCGGCGGGAGTAGTAGGGGTTCTCGGTGGAGTTGAGCAGCTCGGTGGTCAATTGAGCCTGACGGTCCTGGAGGGCGTAGAGGTAGGTGGCGTCAATGCCCAGCCAGTGGTTGTCCCGGAGCCGGTTGTAGATGACGCGGGCGATCTTCGGCCGGTCCTCGTCGACCTTGGCCTCCGCCTCAACCAGGGAGGCGATGATGATGACCTCGTAGGCCGACATGTTGTGCTTGCGTTCGGCACCGCCGTAGCCGAGCTCCCCGGTGACCCGGGCGAACTCGTCGTTCATCTTGGCCAGGACCTCGAGAGCGGTGACGTCGTCCTCGATGAAGTACTTGGCCGGGAACAGCAGGCCCTCCCAGCTGGTCTGGCCCGGTGGGCGATAGCGGGGTGTGAGCTGGCCGCTGGCGAGAACAGCCTCGAGGTCTTCGACGGTGACACCTTCGATCTGTTGGGCGATGCGGGGCAGCATCTCCGAGATCCACAGACCCTCGGGAACGACGAACTCGCCGTATTCGATCTGGCGGGGCCCGGCGAGCAGAACCTCGATGGCCTCGTCGGCCGACATGTTCTCGGCGAAGGTGTATTCACCGGCCTGGAAGTTTCCCTGGTCCTTCCACTGGGCGTAGTAGCGGAAGAAGGTCGAGTTGGGGATGACGCCCTTTTCGCTCAGGATCGAACCGATGTCGGCGGTTGTCGCCCCGGATTGCACGATGACGGTGACCGGGGCACCGGGCTCGCCCTCGGGGTCGATCTGGCCGGCGAACCAGTCACGGCCGGTGGTGTAGACCACATAGCCGATGACGGCGAGGATGACGACGGCGGCGACCGCGCGCAGAACCCGGAATCCGACCGGGCGGGCCGTCACGAACTCGGACCGGTCGTCCCAGCCGAGCCCCGGGTCCGGTTGGGGGCCGGCTCCCGGAGCGTGACTCCCGGGCCGATGAGGGGTCCTGACGTCATGCTGATCCAGCGAACTCACCCTGTTGATACTACGGCCCGGAGACCCGTCAGCGGCGTCATCCCGACAGCGTTACCCCACAACCGTGCGCCTGCGGCCCGAAAATCCGGGCGAGGAGCGCACAGAAGCCTTGGGGTGTCAGGGGCGGTTGGCGTCGATCCAGCTCTGCAGTATCACTGCCGCCGCCACCTGGTCGACCACGTCGCGGCTCTTGCGGGATCCGACGCCGGCGTCGACCAGCGAGTGGGTGGCGGTTGTCGTGGTGTTCCGCTCATCGTGGGTGACGACGGCGACACCGTCGGGTCCGAGCGTCTTTCGGAGCGCCTTGACCTCGGACAGCACCTTCCGGGCGGCCGGCCCCATCGACCCGTCGAGCGACAACGGAAGCCCGACGACGACCACGGTCGCACCGGTTCGGGCCACGATCTCACGAATGAGGTCGTGCTCGACCGGTCGGTTGCCGATCCGTCTTACCGTCTCGGACGGCGTGGCGACCGTTCGACCGGCGTCGCACACTGCGACACCGATCCGCCGATCACCAAGATCCAGGCCGATCGCCCGGCCTTCGGTCGGGCCTTCCGGCGGCACCGAGTCTCTTGCCGTCAGACCGTCACCCCGGCGGCCTGGCGGGCCAGTTCCAAGGCCTCGTCGATACCGTCGGGATCCTTGCCGCCGGCCATGGCGAGATCGGGGCCCGTTCCCCCGCCACCCTTGATGGCTTTGGCACCCTCGGCGATCAGCTGGCCGGCGCCCGGTGAGTGCCCGGGGGTCACGGCGGCCACCAGCGCTGCTCCCCCGCTATCAGGTTCGCCGCCGAGGACGACGACGTCAACGCCCTCGGTGTTGCGGAGCTTGAGCGCCAGTTCCTTCAGTTCATCGCGACCGATGTTGTCGACCCTCGCCACGACGACGCCGCCCGTGGCGGACGCGGCCAGTTCGGACGCCAGGCCTCGGGCCATCTTGGCCTGCAGGTCACGAACCTGGTCCTTGAGGTCGGCCACCTCCCCGAGACGCTTGGTCAGGCCGTCGAGCACGTTGCCCCTTGGGACGTTCAGCAACTCGGCGGCCGAATCGAGGGTCTTCTGCTCGGACCGGAGCAGGTCGATGGCACCGGCGCCGGTGACGCCCTCGACCCGGCGCAGATTGGAGCCGATCGAGCCCTCGGACACGATCTTGAGCAGGCCGATGTCACCCATGGCCTTCACGTGGGTGCCGCCGCAGAACTCGAGGGTCGGGCCGGCCTTCAGCACCCGGACCAGCTCGCCGTACTTGTCGCCGAAGAAGGCGATGGCGCCCATCTCCTCGGCCTCGGCCTTGGTCATCTCGTCATGGGAGGCGGCCTCGTTGGCCAGCACGATGCCGTTGACGAGATCCTCGATCTGGGCGATCTGCTCGTCGGTAACGGGTTCGAAGTGGCTGAAGTCGAACCGCAACCGGTCAGGGGCGACCAGCGAACCCTGCTGTTTGACGTGGTCGCCGAGCACCTCACGCAGCGCCCAGTGGAGCAGGTGGGTGCCGGTGTGATTCCGGCGGATGGCATCACGACGCTCGACGTCGATCGACAGCTTTGCCTCCTGGCCGGGGCGGATCTCACCGGTCAGCTCACCGACGACATGGCGATGGACACCGGGCACGGCGTAGACCGTGTCGCGGATGGTGGCGGTGCCGGTTTCGGTGGTGATCGTCCCGGTGTCGCCGATCTGACCGCCCGATTCGGCGTAGAACGGGGTCCGGTCGACGAAGATCGAAACCGTATCGGTGCCGATCCCGGTCACCAGGAGGATCTCGGCGTCGACGTCGACGAGCTCATTACGACCCACGAAGTCGGTTGGCCCGCTCGACTCCGACAGCGCCTGGACCTGCTCGAAGTCGGCGGCCTGGATGACACCCCTGCGAGCCTCTTTCGCTCGGGTTCGCTGCTCTTCCATCGCCGCATCGAAGCCGGCCCGGTCGACGGTGAACCCTCGTTCGGCCACCACCTCCTCGGTCACCTCGAACGGGAAACCGTAGGTGTCGTGCAGCAGGAAGGCCACCGAGCCGGGCAGTGTGCCGCCCTCCGGTACGTCGGCCAGGTGTTGATCCAGGATGGCCGAACCGGTGGCCAGCGTCTTGCGGAACTGGATCTCCTCCCGCTCGACCACGGAGCGGACCAGCTCGTGGGTGGACACGAGTTCCGGATAATCGGATCCCATGATCTCGACCACCGAATCGACCAGTTGGGGGGTGACGATGTCCTCGACGCCGAGCAGGTAGGCGAAACGTATGGCCCGCCGCATGATGCGACGCAGGACGTAGCCCCGGTCCTCGTTGGACGGGAAGACACCGTCGGCGATCAGGAACGTCATGGTGCGGGCGTGCTCGGCCAGCACCCGAAGGGCCAGGTCGGACTTGTCGTCGTGGCCGAGTGAGTATCCGGTGGCCTGTTCGGCCGTTTCGATGAGGCGGGCCATCTCGTCGATCTCGAACACCGACTCCTTGCCCTGCAGCACCGCCAGAATCCGCTCCAGACCAGCTCCGGTGTCGATCGACGGTTTCGGCAGCGGAGTCGACTCACCGCTCTCGTCGGTCTCGAACTGCATGAACACGAGGTTCCAGATCTCGACGAACCGCTCGTCACCGCCGTGGGCGGGACCACCGTCATCGCCGTACTGTGGGCCGCGATCCCAGAAGATCTCCGAACTCGGCCCGTTGGGGCCGGTGTCGGCCATACGCCACCAGTTGTCCTCGTCGAGGCGCTGAATCCGTTCGGCCGGCAGGCCGACCTTGTCCCGCCAGATGGCCTCGGCCTCGTCGTCGGACAGGTGCACGGTGACCCACAGACGTTCGGTGTCGAGGCCGAGCACCTCGGTGACGAACGTCCAGGCCATGGGAATGGCCTCTTCCTTGAAGTAGTCCCCGAAGCTGAAGTTGCCCATCATCTCGAAGAAGGTGAGATGGCGCGATGTCCGCCCGACCTCGTCGAGATCGTTGTGTTTGCCGCCGGCACGAACACACTTCTGTACGGTGACGGCCCGGTTGTGTTCCGGCCGTTCCTCGCCAACGAAGTACGGCTTGAACGGAACCATGCCCGAATTCACGAAAAGCAGCGTTTGGTCGTGCGGGATCAGGCTGGCCGACGCCAGGTGTTGATGATCCCGTTCGACGAAGAAATCGATGAAGGCTTTTCGTAGTTCCTTGGCTTTCATAACACTCCCCAATCTAGCGGCAACCACCGTGACCGAACCGGCGATTACGGGCCACCGACATCACGCAGACGTGGTCATGTGGACGCCACAACCGTATCGGCCGGTGTCCCCGGTCGGTCCGGCCGGTCGGCATCGTCATGCTCTTTATCCGAGGGATACCGCTAGTGATCCCAGGGCTTCGAGGCTCGACGGTAGGTTCGCTGGACCCGGTTGACCGCGGTCGCCGCCCGGCGGCGCACACGGGGCCGGCCCGGCGGCACCGGTTCGGGTACCGGCGGGAGGGGGGCGTCGTGGTGCCGGTGCCGGCGATCGAGCAAAGCGTCGTCGGCGGCGGTGTGGTCACCCTGGGCCCGGTGGTACTCGGCCCACAACTCTCGTTCGCTCAGCTCGGACTCACGTCGCCACTGCTCCCGGATCCCGCTGGCGACACCACCCGGATCGGACCAACGGCGACGGATACGTCGTGTGGCCAAGCCGACCCGGCGGGATCGGTCGCTCGCCGCGCGAGCCGCCCGGCCGGCGGCCACGGCGCCGCCCCCTATCCTCAGCAGATCGCCCGGTGCGGCATCGATCGCCCGAACCACCGGGTCGGGCAGTCGTTGAGCGAGCTCGTCGGTGGCGTCGTCGATCGATCTGGTCGTGCTTCGCCGGGTCAGGGTACGCAGTGCAGCACCGAGCGCCACCCACCGAAACCGACGGTAGAGGATCGCCAGCAGCCAGCGGAGAGCAGTGATCATCGGCGGACCCTCGGCTGATCACCACCGGCGCTGATAGCACCGACGGGCTCGACATCGCCCCGCCGGCGACGCCGGCCCAGCATCCAGCGGCGGGCCATGCGACCGGAGCCGGAGACCACAGCCAGCGTGCGGATCATCGGATCCTGCGCCGCCTCGTGGGTTCGCCGGGTCGTCTCGGTGATGGCGGTTGTCGCCTGGTCGGCACGGTCGAGCACGATGTCGACCTTGTCGAGTTCGGCGTCGGCATCGGCCACCAGCTGGCGAAGCTCCCGGAACGCCGCGATGCCCTCGGTTCGAAGGTGGTTCGCGGTGTCTTCGAGCTTGGCCAGCGTGTTGTTGAGATTGTTGACGGCGGTGATGAGGAACACGGCGGCCACCACGACCGCGATGGCCACGATGATGGCGGCGAACTCGGTGATCTCCATCAGCTTGCGGGTGTGTTCATGATGATCCGTCCTCGGGCCCGTCCGCCCGGCGGGTCTGCGACCGGACCTCGACCGCTTCGGCTGGTCCGAATCGGGCGATGATCTCGGCCTCTTCGCCGTGGCTCTTCGGAGTGTAATAGATACGGTCGGCAAGATGGTCGGGGCGGTGGTGTTGGGGAACCCAGCCGGACGGGTCGTCGTGCGGGTAGCGGTAGGCCTGCCCGTGGCCAAGAGACGCCGCCCCCTGATACGAGCCGTCCCGAAGGTGCATCGGAACCTCACCGACCGGCAGCTCGTTGACATCGGCCATCGCCAGGTTGAGACCGGCGTAGGCGGAGTTCGACTTGGGTGCCGCAGCGAGATGAACGGTGGCGTGGGCCAGGTTGATCCTGGCTTCCGGCAGGCCGACGAACTCGACCGCCTGAGCGGCCGCGTTGGCGACCAGCAACGCCCGGTGGTCGGCCAGGCCGACGTCTTCGGACGCGAAGATCACGAGCCGACGGGCGATGAACCGGGGATCCTCGCCGGCAGCCAGCATCCGGGCCAGCCAGTAGAGGGCCGCATCGGGATCCGAGCCCCGCATCGACTTGATGAAGGCGCTGGTGATGTCGTAGTGCTCGTCGCGTCCGTAGCGTAACGACTTGAGGTCGGTTGCCGCCTCGGCGTGGGCCAAATCCACATGGGCAAGCGCCTCAGGGATGCCGGACCCGGTGTCGCCGGTTTCGTCGGCGGCCGCCTCCGCAGCGGCCAGGGCGATCGCCACCTCCAGGGTGGTCAGCGCCTGACGCCCGTCCCCGGAAGCGTTGTTGGCCAGATGGCCGATCGCCTCGTCGGTGGCGGTCGCCCGCTCGGCCTCCAAACCCCGACGGAGCAGCTGGTCGATCGCCGGCGCCTCGAGCGGGTTGAGACGAAACAGCGTCGACCGGCTCCGAAGCGGCGCATTGACCTCGAAGAACGGGTTCTCGGTGGTGGCCCCGATCAACACCAACACCCCGGACTCGACCGCCGGCAGCAGGCGATCCTGCTGTGCCTTGTTGAACCGGTGCACCTCGTCGAGGAACAGGATCGTTCCCCGGCCGTGGGCACCGAGCACATGCTCGGCGTCGGCGATTACCTCCCTAACATCTTTCACCGAGGCGTTCACGGCCGATAGTTGCACGAACTGTTTCGACGATGCGGTAGCGATGAGACGAGCCAGAGTCGTCTTGCCGGTGCCCGGTGGCCCCCACAGAATGACCGACGACAACCGATCCATTTCGACCAACCGACGGAGCGGGCCCGCCGGGCCCAGCAGATGGTCCTGGCCGACCACGTCGTCGAGCGTGCTCGGCCGCAGCCGGCTGGCCAGCGGTGATCGGGCTTTCAGTCGCTCCTCGGCCGCAGCGGCGAACAGGTTATCGGCCACGGGTCGACGCTGCCGTTCCTGCAACGGCGGCCGGGAAGACAGGGTTGGAGTCCACTGTTGCCTGAGCCTAGCGGGATGCGGTCCGGTGTCTCGACCGACCCTTCGACCCGACTCTGAGAGACTCCCCGACTCGTGCGTTACGGAGGCGCCATGAACTCGCCGGTCAATCCTCTACTCCTACTGCCGGTGGCGATCGCTGTCGTGATGCTCGTGATCTGGTTGCTTGTCCGTCGCCGGCGGGCCAAAGACTTCGTCAAGCGAATGAACGAGCAGCTCGCGGCAACCGCGATCCATGTTCCGGAACACGTTCGTCATCCGCCCCCGATCGCCCCCGCCATCCCCGCTACCCTCGCCACCCCCGCCGTGATCGGCGCGGTCGGCCCGTCGGGCCCGGTCAGGCCGGTCGACGGTGATCGGATACCGGAACGGGGGCAGGCCGACCTGCCCACCGACGGTGCCGTCGCCACATCCGTCATTCCAACGCTGACCGACGATGGTGGCCTCACGCTGACCGACATGTTGGAGGGCATCAAGCTCCCCTACGACCTGATGCCCGTACCGTCGGTCGTCGAGGATCCCGATCGCCACATCATCTTCCTGACCACCCACTCGAACGCCGGCGAAGTCGGGAAACGATTCGCCGACGAGTTGGAGCGGCTCGGATTCGAGCTCGAATCGGTCGATTTCGATCAGGCGGTCGCCGTACGCGGCGACGACGTCGTCTCGATGAAGATCGTGCCGAACGCCGATCAGGTCGAGGTGGGCGGCAGCCCCCGATACGGCGCGGCCGGGTCTGGTGACGTGGCCCTGGAAACGTGGATCGGTCGATCCCCGGTACCCCCGGCTAGTCGAGTGCGGGGGGTAGAACCTTGATTCCCAGCTCGGAGAGTTGGTCCTCGGACACCTCACCCGGCGCCCCCGTCATCGGATCGAGACCCGACTGGGGTTTGGGGAAGGCGATGATCTCCCGAATGTTCTCCTCGCCGGACAGGATCGCCGCCAGCCGTTCCATGCCGTAGGCGAACCCACCGTGGGGCGGTGCACCGTACTTGAACGGGTTGAGGAAGAAACCGAAACGGGCCTCGATCTCCTCATCGGAGATGCCGAGCAGTTTGAAGACCCGCTGCTGGAGTTCCGGGTCGTGGATCCGGATGCTGCCCGAGCCAAGCTCCCAACCGTTGAGGACGAGGTCGTAGGCCCAGGCCCGGACGGCCATCGGATCGCTCTCGAGCTTGTCGATGTCGTCCGGGTGGGGATGGCAGAACGGGTGATGGCCGGCTTTGGGCAGACCGGTGGCTGCGTCCACGCCGACGAACAGTGGGAAATCGACGACCCAGAGGAACTTGAACGGTCCCTCGCTGACCGGTGGACGGCCCAGGCGGTTGCGGAGCTCGCCCAGGACCTCGCATGTGGTGTGCCAGTCATCGGCGATCATCAGCAGCAGGTCGCCGGGCTCAGCCTCGAGTCGTTTCGACAACTCGGCCTGCTCGCCCTCGGACATGAACTTGGCCACGGGCGATTCGAGGGTGCCGTCGTCGGCCACTTTGATCCAGACCATGCCCTTGGCCCCGATCGATTTGACCGTGTCGGTCAGCCCGTCGAGTTTGTTGCGCCCCCAATCGGCGGCGGCGCCCGGGGCCCGAACGCCCTTGATGGCCTGGGCGGTGGCGAAGGCCTTGAACTCGGTGGCGCCGAACACGTCGGTCAGCTCCACCAGCTCCATCCCGAAACGCAGATCCGGCTTGTCGGTTCCGTAGGTGTTCATGGCGTCGAGCCAGGACATCCGGGGGATCGGGTCGGGCCGTACGCCGGTGACGGCCTCGACCGCGTCGAGCACCGACACCTCGGTTGCGGCCAGGACGTCATCGACCTCGACGAAACTCATCTCCAGGTCGAGCTGCATGAACTCGTACTGGCGGTCGGCTCGAAGATCCTCGTCGCGCAGACATCGGGCGATCTGGAAGTAGCGGTCGAGCCCGCCCACCATCAGGAGCTGTTTGTAGAGCTGGGGTGACTGGGGCAGGGCGTAGAACGAACCCGGACGCTGGCGCGACGGAACGACGAACTCGCGAGCCCCCTCGGGCGTCGCCGGCATGAGCATGGGGGTTTCGACCTCGACGAAACCCTGGTTGACCATCGCCGTTCGCACTGCGGCGTTGACCTGGGATCGGATCCGAAGGTTGCGTTGCATGCGAGCCCGCCGGAGGTCGAGATAGCGGTGCCGGAGCCGAACCATCTCGTCGACGTCGTCAGCCCGTTCGTCGAGGGGGAACGGCGGGGGTTCGGCAGCGTTGAGGATCTCGACCGAGGCGTCGGTGATCTCGATCTGGCCTGTGGCCAGCTCCTCGTTGACGGTGCCCTCGGGTCGTTCGGTGACCGTGCCGGTGATCCTGAGCACGTACTCGCTGCGGACGTCGACGGTGTTGTCGACCACACACTGCACGATGCCGCTGTGATCGCGGAGGTCGACGAACGCCAGGTGCTCGCCGTGCTCGCGCCGCCGGTTGACCCAGCCGCACACGGTCACGGTTTGGCCGATTTCGGATTTGGAGAGTTCTCCACAGAGATGGGTGCGCATCATGACAACAACGACCTGACTGTTTCGATCAGCTGGGGGCGGTCGACCTCGAACTGTTGGGTGTCGGACGGAAGGGCGACGGCATCGGGGCGCATGGCCCGGACAGAGACGGTACCAGCAGAAAGCTCGTCTTCACCGAGGATGACGGCCAGTGCGGACTGCGAGCGATTGGCCGCTTTCATCTGGGCTTTCATCGACCGACCGTCGTAGGCCCGGTCGGCGGCTATACCGGCCCGCCGGAGCTCCTCGACCAGGGCCAACCCCTCGGTTCCCGGTGTGGTCGCTACCACCCAGACGTCGACCGCGGTCGCCGGCGGGGGGAGAACGCCCTCCGCGTCGGCGGCCAGCAGCGTGCGGTCGACACCCATGGAGAAGCCGACACCGGGTTCGGCGGGCCCGCCCAACGCCTCGACGAGCCCGTCGTAGCGACCGCCGCCGCCCAGGGCGTTCTGGGCCGCGTCGAGGCTGTCGGAGGCGAACTCGAAGGTGGTGCGGGTGTAGTAGTCGAGACCCCGGACCAGCCGGGGGTCGACCTCGTAGGGCACCCCGAGGGCGTCCAGCCCGTTCTTGACCCGTTCGAAGGCCGCGGCCGCGTCGTCGGACAGATACTCGATGATGGTCGGTGCCTCGGCCGCGACGGCAGCGTCGCCCGGACGTTTGGAGTCGAGGACCCGGAGCGGGTTGATGGCCAGCGTGGCCTTTGCCTGCTCCGACAGATCGGCGGCCCGGCTCTCGAAGAAGCCGGTGAGCGCGCTCAGGTAGCTGGGACGGTCGGCGAAGTCACCGAGCGAGTTGATGATGAGGGTGTAACCGGTGAGTCCGACCCGACGGAGGAACCGATCAGCCAGGGCGATGACCTCGGTGTCGATATCAGGATCGTTGGAGCCGATGACCTCGACGCCGAGCTGGTCGAACTGGCGATAGCGGCCCTTCTGCGGTTTGTCGTAGCGGAATGCCGGACCCTCGTACCAGGTCTTCCACGGGGTGAGGGGGCGATGTTGGACGAACGCCCGGCACACGGACGCCGTGAACTCCGGGCGCAGGGCGATCGTGCGACCGCCCTTGTCCTCGAAGGCGTACAACTCCTTTGTCACCACATCCGACGCCTCACCGAGGCGCACGAACACGCCGACGTCCTCGAACATCGGCGTGATGACCCGTTCGAACCCGGCCCGCCGGGCCTCCTCGGCGAACAGGGCGACCAGATGACGGGCCCTCGACGCCTCCGGTTCCGTGATGTCTCGGGTTCCGGGTGGTGATTGGAAGTCTGTGCGGGCCATAACGGCCCTGATCGTACCGCCGCTGCGGGTCACTGGCTGCCGATTTCGGTCAACCGAGCCGATTACCGGGCAAGAGCGAGCGCCGGAACGAGGTCCTCAAGACCGACTTCCCACTCCCGGTCGACAAGACGGGCGATCCGGAGGGCGAGGGGCGCGGCCGGGGGTCCGACGGGGAACGCATCAGCGAACGAGATCTCGAGTCGATGGCGTGCCCCCACGGGCAGCCAGGTGACCGACGCCACGGGCGGGGTGTCGTCCGATTCGGTATCGATCCCGGTCAACGTCAGGTCGTCGGCGTCGCCCACGACCGTGCCCGACCGGGTCTCGTCGGGGGTGCCCGTCGTCGCGAACGAAGCGCCGCCGTGTCTCCTCCGGTCGAGGTTGGCGACGAGCCAGCTCTGGAGGCGGGCCGCGTCGGGACGCACCGAGCCGGCGATGATCGCCCTGTCGAGCATGACCAGATTGATGGTTCGGCCGTCTCCGATCGGGAGGGTGAGCGGAAGAGCCGACCCGTAACGAGGGTTCACTTCGGTGGGTCGAAACCCGTCGGCGGTCAGAACCCCGTCCAGGCTGAACACACCGCGAAAGCCGACCCTCGTCCTCAGTGCCCGGCCAACGGCCTTTGCGGCCTCGATCATGGCCGCACGGCTGTCGGCGGGAGGATCCCAGTGGCTACTGAAACGGCAGTAACGAAAGCGGTGCTCGGACTCGTCGAGGTACACGAGCATCTCGTTGGGCCGGGAGGTCACGGTGGCGTCGTCGAGCACGATCCCGTGGATACTGCACGGCACACCGTCGAGATACGGCATGATCCGAACGTGACCATGATCGGCGGCCAGCCGGTCCGCCACCCGGGCGGCGGCTTCGGCCGAGGGCACCCAGTGGGTTCCTGCCGCCCCGCCGTGCATGCCCTTGCGGTTGTCGGCCGCCCACACCGTCCCGTTCGGTCCGGCGAGCCGGCTGTGAGCGCTGACGAGAGCGGCGCGGTCGGCGAGGGCCACCACCTCGGCCGGCGCCGTTGTCAACCCGGCCTCGGCCCAGAGATCGAGCACGGCCAGTTTGTCCTCCAGGGCGGCCCACAACGAGGGGCGACCGCCGAAGACCGGCCGCCCCGCCACCGGCTCGTTGGTCATGATCGGAGGCACCAGCACCCCGGCGGTTCGATCGGGATCCCAGGCATCGAGTTCGTCGGCAATACCAGGCGGGAGATCGGCCATCGCCGAGGGGGTCTCGAGAAGGTCGGCGACAACGTCGCCGCTCGACGGTCGGTCCAGCGACAGGATCGGGAAACCGCCGGTCGGGTCGGGATCCCGGTCGTGGACGGCAAGCCCGATCAGCGGCGACGAGCGGAGGTGCTCATCGTCGCTCGGGGCTTCGAACCCGGCCGTCTCGGCCACGTGCTCCATGATCCGAGCCACATGGGCGGCGAATGTGGCGATGCAGATCCACCGATCATTGCGATAGACGTCGGCGATCCGATCCCGCAGCGTCGTCTCGAATGCATCCATGAACCAACAGTAGATGACAGCCGAGACGCCGCCCGTCGACCGTGACCATCCGGGCACGGTTTACCGGCGTGACCCTCCGGGCACGATCCGGTAGACGTCGTAGACGCCGTCGACGCCTCGAAGACTGCGCATCAGCGAGGTGAGATGCGACGGGTCGGCGATCTCGAACTCGAAGGAGAGGCGGGCGATGCGGTCGTCGGTGGTGGTGGTGGTGGAGCCGATGATGTTGACGTGCTGATCCGAGAAAGCCCGGGACACGTCGGCGAGCAGGTGCGACCGGTCGTAGGCCTTGACCTCGAGCGAGGCGACGAAGTGGTCGGCTTCCATCGCCGCGTCCCACTCGGCGTCGATCAGACGGTCGTTCTGGGCGCTGGCCAGCGATTCGGCGTTGGCGCAATCGGTGCGATGGATCGACACGCCTCTACCACGGGTGACGAAACCCATGATCTCGTCGCCCGGAACGGGCGTGCAGCAGCGGGACAGCCGAACGAGCACGTCGTCGAGCCCTTCGATCCTGACACCGACGGCACCCGGCGGCTCCCGCTTGGCCGGCACCATCTCCGACTGGTACTCACCGGGCGGCGGATTGGACCGAAGGTCACGTGGCTCGCCGGACTTGATCCGCTTGAGGCGGGTGGCCACCGACTGGGCGCTGACGTGCCGCTCGCCGATCGCCGCGTACAGTGAGTCGGCGTCGGTGTAGTTCATCTCGGTGGCGACGCCGATGATCGTCTCACCGGCCTTCTGTCCGAAATCGGACAGGCGCAGCCCTTCCTTCTTGAGGGCCCGCTTGAGATCCTGCTCGCCGGCGGCGATGGCGTCGTCGCGACGTTCGCGTGAGAACCACTGGCGAATCTTCGACGACGCCCGGTTGGAGACGACGAAGTTGAGCCAGTCCCTCGACGGCCCGGCACCGACGACCTTCGAGGTGAAGATCTCGACGGTCTCACCCGAGTGAAGCGGTTCCGACAGTGACACCAGCTTGCCATCGACCTTGGCCCCGACGCAGCGGTGACCGATGTCGGTGTGGATGGCGTAGGCGAAGTCGATCGGTGTGGAATTGGCCGGGAGGGTCGTGACCTGACCCTGCGGGGTGAACACGAAGATCTCCTCGTGGTCGAGATCGACCTTGAGGTTCTTCATGAACTCGTCGGGGTCGGACGTCTCCTTCTCCCAATCGATGATTCTGGTCAGCCAGGGCAGATCGACCGACGTCGAGTCGCCGTTGGCGTCCTTGTAGACATAGTGGGCGGCCACACCGCTTTCGGCCCGATCGTGCATCTCCCTCGTGCGGATCTGCACCTCGATCGGCTTGCCCTGCGGGCCGACGACCGTCGTGTGCAGCGACTGGTACAGATTGAACTTGGGCATGGCCACGTAGTCTTTGAACCGACCCTGCACCGGTTTCCACGTGGCGTGGATCGAGCCCATCGCCGCGTAGCAGTCGCGGACTGTTTCGACGATGACCCTGATACCGACGAGATCGTTGATCTCGTCGAAGGTCTTGCCCTTGAGCTGCATCTTCTCGTAGATCGAGTAGAGGTGCTTCTCCCGACCGACGACCGTGGCCTTGATCCCGAGCTCGACCACCCGGTCGTTTACCTGTTCGAGGACCTGGGTCAGGTACGTCTCCCGCTCGGGGGCCCGTTCGGCCACCATGTGTTCGATCTCGGCGTAACGCTTGGGATGGAGGGCGGCGAAACTCAGATCCTCCATCTGCATCTTGATCTCCTGCATGCCGAGCCGGTGGGCCAGCGGTGCGTAGACCTGCAGCGATTCGAGAGCTATACGCTCCTGCTTCCAGGCCGGCAGCGCGGCCAGGGTGCGGAGGTTGTGGAGGCGGTCGGCGAGCTTGATGATCAGCACGCGCATGTCGTTCGACATGGCCACCATCATCTTGCGCATGGTGGCGGCCTGCTGCGCCTCCTTCGAGTCGAAGCGGATCCGATCGAGTTTGGTCACACCGTCGACGATGGCGGCCACGTCGGGGCCGAAGGCCCGGTCGATGTCCTCCAACTCGAGGCGGGTGTCCTCGACCGCATCGTGGAGCAGTGCCGCGCTGATCGACACCTCGTCAAGACCGAGTTCGGCGATGATTCGGGCCACGGCCAAGGGGTGGACAATGTAGGGCTCACCCGATTTACGCCGCTGTGTCTGATGGGCTCGGGCCGCCGTCTGGTAGGCCCGGGTGACGACCTCGATCTGCGTCTCGCGACGAGCCCCGTCGAACCGTTTGATCAGCGGCTCGACCTGCGCTTCGATCGTGCGCCGCTTCCGGCGCCATGGGAGGACCCGCTCGACCGTTACCACGTGACTCGACAGCGCTCCAATACTGTTAGAGGAACCGGGCGGCCCGACATCAGGGCCTGTTCAAACTATATCGAACCCCGACCCTCGGAATTGATTCGCGACCTGCGGACCGACCCGGCTTCACGTCGCCCCCGAGACGGTCAGCGGCGCCTGCCCTTCTTGCGCGGCCGTGGGGGTCCCCCACCGGGGGTGATGAGGCGGGGGTCGTATCCGTCGGGCGAAATCGGCGCTTCGTCACCATCGCCGCTGCCGTTCAGCACCTCATCGACTTCGGTGTCCGCCCCCTTTGCGGCTCGCTCGGCCCGCTCCCTGCGCCGGGCCTCGATCTGCGCAGCACGGCGCTGATCGGGTTGGCGCTCCTTGAGTATGACCAGCAACGGCGCGGCCACGAAGATCGACGAATACGTGCCCGACAGCAGACCGATGAACAAAGCGAGGGCGAAGTCTCGGAGCCCGGCACCACCCAACAGGAACGAACCGATGATCAGCATCGACACCACCGGAAGAACGGTGGTGATCGTCGTGTTGATCGACCGCATTAGGACCTGGTTCATCGACACGCTGACCAGCTCGGCCGGCTCCAGCCGCTCCCCGAGGAGGCCACGGTCGTTCTCGAGCACCTTGTCGTAGACGACGACGGTGTCGTACAGCGAGTAGCCGAGGATGGTCAACAGGGCGATAATCGTGGCCGGACTGACCTCGAAGCCGAACAGGGCGTAGACCCCGGCCACGAGCACGAGGTCGTGCACCACGGCGACCAACGCACCGATGGCCATGCGCCATTCGAGGCGCCATGCCAGATACAGAGCCACAGCGATGAAGAAGAAAACCAGCGCCCGAATCGCTTTCGACGTGATCTGATCGCCCCAGGTGGGGCCGATCTGCGACACGCTGACCTCGTCACGACTGGTGCCGGCCAGCTCAGCGAGCTGACCGATGATCTCGTCGCTGCGGTCGAGGGCCGCCGTTCCCGACTGAACCTGGATGACCGCCTGATTCGACGTGCTGAGCAGGGTGATCCGAGCGTCTCCGGCGGCCGACACCGCTTCACGGGCGTCGGCAACGGTCACGTCGTCGGAGACCGGTACCTCCCAGATGCCGCCACCCTCGAAGTCGATGCTGAGATTGAGTCCCCGCACCAGCAGCAACACGATCCACGCCACGACCAGAAAGCCGGAGACGGCCATGCTGATCCGCCATTTCGGCCTGAAATCGATTTTGGAACGACCGGAGAGGATGTCACCGACCAAACTCATTGTGAACCTCCTGCGAGCGAGGGAAGGCCGAGCAGCCGGGGATTCTCCTCCACCGCACGGCGTCGGGCCAGCCAGGCCAGCGCCGGGCGCATGAACATCCAGGAGATCACGAGATCGAGGATGGTGGCCAGGCCGAGGTAGAAGGCGAAGCCTCGCACGGCGCCGACCGTCAGCCAGTACAGGAGGACGGCGGCGATGAGGCTGACGACGTCGGCTTTGACGATGGTGGAGATCGCGCTCTGATAGGCCCGCTCGATGGCTGTCGGCACTCTTCGGCCCGACATGTACGACTCCTTGACGTTCTCGAAGTACACGATGTTGGAGTCGGCCGACACGCCGATGGCGACGATGAGACCCACGACACCGGCCAGGCTGAGCGCCAGGCCGTAGCGATCGCCGAACCAGGCGACAATCGTCCACAGCAGTGCGCCGGAAAGGGCCAGACCGGAGATGGCCACCAGGCCGGCCAGGCGGTAGTAGGCCAGCAGATAGATGGCCACGAGGATCAAACCGATGATGCCGGCGGTGACGCCCGCATCGAGCACGTCGTGGCCGATGGTGGCCGAGACGGTACGGATCTCCTGTGCCTGCAGTTCGAGCGGCAGCGCACCGAAGCGGAGGGCTTCGGCCAGGAGCCGGGCCTCTTCCTCCTCGAAGGTGCCGGAGATCACGATCTGATCCCGGGCGAAGGTCTCGGCGTTGATGCTCGGAGCAGAGATGACCTGGTGATCCAGGACGATGGCCAGCCGCCCGCTCGGGCACAGGTTCGGATCGGGGTTCTGCGCGTAGCACGTCCGGGCGGCGGCGTTGAACTGATCGATACCTTCGGCTCCGGGACGGAAGACCGGATTGACCTCCCAGCCACTGCCGGTGAATCCGAGTGACACGTCGGCGGTCTCGACGACCTCGCCGGTAAGCATCGTCGGTCCGAGGCAGAGCCGATTGCCATCACGGTCGTCCAGGACGACGTAGGCGTCGGCCTCGTCGGCGTTGTCGGGGGTGACGCCCTCGATGGAGCAGGCCTCGGCGGCCGCCAGCTGATCGGGGGTCAGAGTCGACTGGGGCGTCGCGCTCGGGTCGACGACGGTGAGATCGTCGTCGGTCGTGTCGGTCGGTGTTGCGTCGCTCTGTCCCTCGGCCGCCGTGGTCGAGGTGGACCCGTCGGATTCGTCGGCGGTCGTGGTCGAGGTCGTCTCGTCCTGGGCGATGACCAGGGGGCTGAAGCGACCGGCCTGTCCGGCCATCGAACCCTCCTCGTCGCCACCACCCTCATCGACGGTCTGGTCGGTGGTGTCCGTTCCGTCGGTACCCTCGCCGGTGAGATCCTCGAGGTTGATCGGGTTGCCGTCTTCGTCGGTGAGATCCTCGAGGTTGATCGGGTTGCCGTCTTCGTCGGTGAGATCCAGGCCACTCAGGTCCGGTCCGAGATCGAAGATCACCGGTCGAAATCGCAGCTCGGCGGTCTGCTGCAACCGCTCGAGGGCCTGTTCCTGATCGTCGACCACGCCGGGCAGGGCGACCACGATGTTGGTCCCCTGGCGTGAGATCTCCGGCTCGGCCACTCCGATCTCGTCGATGCGACCGCGCAACAGCTCGACGGTGAGGTTGAGCGACTCGTCGGTGACATCGTCACCGCTGGTGGTGGTCGGTTCGAGGACGACCGAGACGCCGCCTTGCAGGTCGAGGCCCAGCAGCGGCTGGTTGCCGGCGACAACTGTGTAGATGATTCCCAGAACAGCGGCGGCAACCACCGAGAGGGATGAGATTTTCGCTCCGCGTGACATCATGACCTACCTGACAACCTGCCTGAAATCCTCACTGAAATGCTCGTTGGGGCCGGCATTGTCGGATCACTCGTCGTCGTCGTCGGACGCGGACTTGACGACCTTGTCGGCAACGGAACTCCGGGTCATTCGCAGCTCGACGCCGTCGGCCACGTCGAGCCAGAGGATCTCACCGTCGACGGCGTTGACGAAGCCGTAG
>JAOTVU010000089.1 GCA_029863385.1 Acidimicrobiia bacterium | reverse complement strand
GGCGGCTCGGCCTCGATCATCTACTCGACGAACCGCCGCTGGCTCCCCAGGTGGCAGCAGCGTGATCCTCAACGTCGATCCGTCGGCGGCGCTACCGGTCTACGAGCAGATCCGCCAGCAGATCACGCTGATGGCGGTGTCGGGGGTGCTCGACCCGGGAACCCGACTGCCGACGATCCGTCAGCTCGCCAACGATCTCGGTCTGGCCAAGGGAACCGTGGCCAAGGCGTACTCGCTGCTCGAGTCGGCGGCCGTGGTCGAGAGCCGCGGCCACCGGGGAACCTTCGTCCGGGAGGTTGCCGCCGAGGATCCGGTCACTGCGGAACTGCCGACGCTGGGCGAGGCGGCCCAGGCGTATGCCGTCGTCGCCCATCAACACGGCGTCGGGTGGACCGAAGTCGTCGCCGAGTTGGAACGCCAGTGGAAGCTGCTGGGTTAGGTTGAAGTATGGCTGACGACGAGACCGACGACATCGAAACCATCGAGGACCTCCGCAAGTCGTTCTGGTACGGCTCCCGCTCCAACCTGAGCTTCAAATACCTGAAGGACCTCTCCGACGCCGAGTTCGGCGACTTCCTCGATGAGCTGCTGACCGAGGTCAGCTCGATGATCGATTCCGGCGATCCGACCGGGGTGATCGACACCGCCTACCGCTGGCAGATCCAGGCGTACGCCGGCCACCTCGGCGGCCCGAACGACTTCCCTCACCGATTCGACGACGTGCCGATCAACCCGCTACCCAAACCGCTGTCGGAGTGCCGGGTCACGCTCCTCACCTCCAGCGGACATTTCGTCGAAGGCGACGACCCGAAGCCGTTCGGCGTCGAGTCGATGACCCAGGCCGAGGCCGAGGCCCGGATCGGGGAATTCCTGAAGGAGGCGCCGTCGCTGTCGTCGATCCCGATCGACATCGACCCGGCCGACCTGCGGGTCCGTCACGGCGGGTACCCGACCGACGCCGTCCGAGCCGACCACCAGGTCGGCTTTCCGATCGGTCATCTGGCCGACTTGGCCGCCGACGGCGTGATCGGGGCGCTGAACCCGACCGCCTACTCGTTCGTCGGCGCGGCCTCCCAGGTTCGACTCAAGCGCAAGGTGGCACCCGAGTGGGCCGACCGGCTGAGCAGCGATGGTACGACCGACGTCGTGTTCCTGGTGCCGCTTTGACCCGTCTGCCACGTGTCCGTGGGACACGTTCAGCGAGCCATCGAGGAAGCCGGTCTGCCGACGGTCAGCATCTACGTGCGAGCGTTCGGCCACATCCCCGAGCTGATGGGGCTGTCACGCAGCCTGATCACCCGCCATCCCATGGGCCGTACGCTCGGCGCACCGGGCGACGGCAAGCGGCAGCGAGCCGTGGTCGAAGCCGCACTGGCATTGCTCGATTCGTCGAGCCAGACCATCGTCGAGTTCGACGAAACCTACCGGACGGGATCCGATCGGTGACCGGCCGTCGGACGGCGTTGGTCACGGCCGCCTTCGCCGTCACCGGAATCCTGTCGTCCTGTGCCGACATGCTCCTCGCCGGGCCGCTGCCGGAGGATCAGTGGGAAGAGGTTTTCGAGTTCGAACTCGACCCAGGTACCAGGAGCGCCGCCGAGGTCGAGCGGACGGTCGGCGGGATCATTCCGGACGGCCGGATTGTCCCAGGGTCCGCAGCTCACCGTGCGTCGATCCAGGCTCCGAGCGGCCGCGTCGACTTCTACGATTTCCGGGTGGCTGATTCGGAAATGGGGCCGCAGCCGGTGTTCTGCTCGGCCATGGTCAGCGGGACGTCGATGGGGGCCGGCTGTGGCAACGAGCCGGGGATCGTGGAAGGGCCGGTCCAACCCGGAGCCGAATCCTGGGGGGACAGGTGGCGTTCGGCCGAGTTTCTCGTCGAGGCCAACGTGGCCCGAGTTGATGCGATCGCCGGGGATGGGACCGTCTACACCATCATTCCCGCCAACGGACTCGGCTACGTCGAATGGCTCGACGAGCGGGGCCCGCTCGACCTCGTTGCTTTCGACGCCCAAGGCCAAGAGCTTGGCCGGAGTTTCACCGAATCCGGGGGGTAGCGGCCGGTTCCCCGCAATGGCGCCGGCCGCGGCCACCACAGGCGTTCTGGCACCGTCACCTCCAAGAAACTGGAGCTGACGGTGCCAGAAGGTAACTGCGGTGACGGATGTTCCCGTTGAGAGCCGTCGGCCGTCGGCCGTCCGCAGGCGGCCGTCAGCCGGTGAGCCATCAGCCGCCGACGGCGATGGCGTCGAGCACGTCGAGGCGGCCGGCCCGGCGAGCGGGCAGCAGGGCGGCCACCAGACCGGCGAACCCGGCGATCGCCACCATGAGCACCAGCCGGGCGGCCGGCACGGTCACCGTCGTGATGAAGGTGTCGGGCAGCGCCTGCACGGCACCCCAGCCGAAGAGCAGGCCGGTGGCCACTCCGAGCACCGCACCGAACATGGCGATGGCGGCGGCCTCCCAGCGGATCATGCCCCGGGTCTGACCACGGGTCATGCCCACCGCTCGCAGTAGCCCGATCTCCCGGGTCCGCTCCACGATCGACAGGGCCAGGGTGAGGCCGATGCCGAGCAGGGCGATCACGATGGCCAGGGCCAGCATGGCCGAGATGGTGTTGAGCAGCAGGTCGATCTCACCTTCGATCGACTCCCGGTACTGGGCCGAACTCTGCACGTCGACCTGCGGGTACGACTCGGTGACATCGGCCATGGCGGTCTCCGCCTGATCGGCCGTGTAGCCGTCGGCCACCTGAGCCGCGATCCACGTCACGCCCGTCAGCTCGACATGCTCGGACACGCCGGCCACGCTGAGCCAGCCGCCCTGGACGATGCTCTCGTCGGTGGTCGTGGCCACCAGCTCGAACTCGGCCGAGCCGCCCTGGGCGAACTCGACGAGCATGCTGTCGCCGATGTCCATGCCGTACTCGGCGGCCTCGTCGACCGGCAGGACCAGAGCGTTGACGACCTCGGTCTCGAGCGAGCCTTCTTCGACGCCCAGGTTCATGAGGGCGTTGACGTCGCTCAGGTCCGACACGTTGTACCAGAGGGTTTCGGTGCCGTCGTCGGACCCGCCGGAGGCGGCATCGACGGGAACCGGCGGTGTGACCCGGACCCGGGTCTCGTTGACCGCCATCATCGCACCGATCTCGGGCATGGCCGCGACCTGGTCGGTCACGTCGATCGGGACCTCGTAGAAGTTGGGATCGCTGATCAGGTAGTCGGCGCTGATCGCCGTGTCGAGGGTTTCGCCGACCTGGCTCTTCAGCGAATCGCCGACGACCAGAGCGGCCGTGATCAGCGACAGACCGATCATCAACGCACCGGCGGTGGTTGCGGTCCGGCGGGGGTTGCGCTGGGCGTTCTTACCGGCCAGCGATCCCGACGTACCCGACACCGCACCCATCGGCACGGCCAGCGTGCCGATCACCGGGCGGGCGGCCAGTGGGCTGAGCAGGGTGACGGCGAGGAAGACCAGCACCGCACCGCCGGCAAGAGCGGCCACCGTGGCGGCCGTCGAGCCGAGACCCTGGAAGCCGGCGAACCCGAGGGCGACACCGGCGGCCAGCATGGCCACACCGACGACGTTGCGCATCCGGCCGGAGCGCCGTCCGCCGCCGACCTCACCGGCCAGGGCCGCGATCGGGCTGACCCGGCCGGCTCGCAGGGCAGGGGCGACGGCGGAGACGACGGTGGTGAGGATGCCGACGGTGAGGCCGACGATGACGGTGGCCGGCTCGATGATCAGATCCATCTCGGGCAGGCCGAGTCCGAGGGCGTCGAACATGGCCAGGAGCCCGAGGTGCAGGCCGATCCCGGCCGCGATGCCGAGTACGGAGGCGATGAAGCCGATGACAAGCGACTCGCCGATGATGCCCCGGCGGATCTGCCGTCCCTCGGCGCCGATGGCCCGCAGCAGGCCGATCTCCCGCACCCGCTGGGCCAGCACCACGCCGAAGGTGTTGTAGATGATGAAGATGGACACGAACAGCGACACCCCGGCGAACCCGAGGAACACGTTCTCGATGATCCCGACGACCTCGTTGAAGTCGGCGGCGGTCTCGTCCTCGACGGTCTGCTGGTTGACGACCTCGAGCCCGGCCGTCGACAGCTCGTCGCCGAGGGCGGTCTCGACCTCGGAGGCGCTCCACCCCTCGGCGACGACAACCTCGATCTCGTCGAACCGGCCGTCGGGAACGCCGAGGATGGTGCGGGCGTCGTCGATGGTGTAGCCGGTGAGCACGGCACCGAGGGTGTCGTTGTTCTCACCGAAGCTGAACACGCCGGACAGGACGAAGTCGTCGAACCGGCCCTCGGTGGTGGTCACGGCGTAGGTCTCGCCGATCTCGAAGCCGTTGGCGGCGGCGGAGTCGACGTCCATGACGAACTCACCCGGTCCCGGTGCGCTGCCGTCGACGATGCTGGTGCGCCCGTCGTTGGTGGCGGTCGCCCAGGAGAAGCCGATGAGCGGTGGGCCCTGGGTTTCGACCGGGGTGCCGTCGGCGGTGATCGGTTGGACCCGCCCGCCGATGGTTCCCTCGGCGGCGGCCACACCGTCGGTGGCGGTGATGGCGGCCAGCGTCGACTCGTCGATGACGGGGTTGACGCCGAACTCGTCGCCCTCCCGGACGATCAGTTCGGGTCCGGCGGCGATGTCCTTCGACAGGCCCGCGAACGCGTCACGAAGTCCATCCGAGGTGATGAAGGAGGCGACGACGAAGCCGACGCCGAGCACGATGGCCAAACCGGTGAGGCTCAGCCGGGCCTTGTTGGCGGCCAGGTTCTTGAGGGTGATCTTCCACATGATCAGGCTCCCAGCTCACGAATGCGGTCGAGGACCGAGTCGGCGGTCGGGTTGGCCAGGTCGTCGACGATGCGACCGTCGGCCAGGAACAGGACGTTGTCGGCGTAGGTGGCGGCAACGGGGGAGTGGGTGACCATGACGATGGTCTGGCCGAACTCGTCGGTGGCCCGCCGCATGAACGACAGGATCTCGTCACCGGAGGCCGAGTCGAGGTTGCCGGTCGGCTCGTCGGCAAAGATGATCTCGGGTTGTGAGATCAAGGCCCGGGAGACGGCGACCCGCTGCTGTTGACCACCCGACAGCTCTTCGGGCTTGTGGCCGAGCCGGTTGCGGAGGCCGGTGGCGCTCATGACCTGGTCGAACCAGGCCTGGTCGAGTGGGCGACCGGCGAGGTCGAGCGGCAGGGTGATGTTCTCGACCGCGGTGAGCGTCGGCACCAGGTTGAAGGCCTGGAAGATGAAACCGATGCGCTCACGGCGGAGCAGTGTCAATTGCCGGTCGTTCATGCCCGACAGGTCGGCGTCGCCGATGAACACCTGCCCGCTGGTCAGGTTGTCGAGGCCGGCGAGGCAGTGCATCAGCGTCGACTTGCCGGAACCGGACGGACCCATCACGGCGGTGAACCGGCCACGGGGCAGGGCAAGGGTCACGTCGTCGAGAGCGACGACCTGGGTGGACCTCGAACCATAGACCTTGGTGGCCCCGATGGCCCGGGCGGCCAACGGCACCGAGACGGGCGCGGTGCCGTTGTTGCGGGCGGCAGTGCCGATCTGGCTGATGGCCGGAGGGGCGGCGATTGCGGTCATGACGATCTCCTTGACGGGGGCGATTCGGCGAGATGCCGAGGTTGTTCGATGTGCTTTCCGTCAGCGTCGTGCATGAACGGCGATCGAGGTAGTGGGGATGGCCCGAGTCGCGCCCCGAAACACCCTGATGGCTCTCAGGGTCCGGCCTCAGGGTCGGGTCTCAGGGTTGACCCCCACGGGGGTCGCAACGAGGGTGGTGAGCCGTTGACATGGCTTTAACAAAGCCGAAACGAGTCAGAAACGCGAGTCGGTTTGAATGATGAGCAGTTTCCCCCGACCGACGACGACGAAAGAGAGGGACGCTCACTCACCAACGATTCAAGTATTCGGGCTTATACATGAGAACCCCCGAGAGGTGGCGATCGGATCGGGTAACGAGGCCCGGGCCGGTCGCCACCTTGTTGTTGTCGATCCGTTCCGGAGTCCGGCATCGCCTCGTCGGGTAGCTCACCGCGCTGATCGGTGATCTGCTGTTGCTGATCTCGCTGGGCTTCGGTCTGCTGCTCATCGACGAGGTACGCGATACTGGGCGGCTGTGAATCCCATCAGCAATCGGCCGATCGATCACCCGGTCAAGAACGAGGTCGAGTACCTTGACGACTTCGAAGCGGGACGAACGTATGAGCTCGGATCGTTCACGCTGACCGAAGCCGAGATCATCGACTTCGCCACCCAGTTCGATCCCCAGGTCTTCCACGTCGATCCGGAGGCGGCCAAGGACTCGGTGTTCGGTGGGCTGATCGCGTCGGGCTGGCATACCGTCGGGTGCGTGATGCGGTTGATGGTCGACAACCTGATCCCGGCCAAGTCGGCGTTGGGTTCGCCCGGCATCGACCATCTCCGATGGTTGAAACCGGTTCGGCCCGGGATCGAGTACCGGGCCGTCTACACGGTCGATTCGGTGAGGGACTCGAAGTCGAAACCCGACCGGGGCATGATCACCACGACCACCGATCTCTTCGACCCCGACGGTGAGAAGGTTATGACGTTCAGAGGCGTCGGTATGTACTTGAAGCGTCCTGTCGACGACTGATCCGCCCAGCTCTTCGGTGGTGGTGGGTTCATCTACAATTGTGTGATGCAGCATGTCGGCGGACCGACGGGCAGATGGGTTCTGCCGCTTGCTTCGGCCCTACTCCTGCTGGTCGCCGTGGCCGCATTCGGGGATCCGATCCCTGAGTCGGACGCAACCGCCGATGGCGACGCCAGACAGTCGCCGGCGACCACTGCGGATCCGGCGCCGCAGTCCGCCACGACGAGCACCGGTGGTTCGTCGTCGACATCATCGACCGTTGTGTCGACAGCGCCCGCCGAACCGCCACCGCTGCGTCGGCCGATCACACTCGGCTTTGCCGGTGACACCTCGTTCACCAACGGCCTCCATTCGAGGAACCCGTTCGCCGAGGTCACCGACCTGTTGAGTGCGCCGGATCTCATGGTGATCAACCTGGAGACCGCTGTGGCCGACCCGGACGTGGGGCGCGTGTTCGTCGACAAGGACTATCTCTTCCGATCGCCGCCGGCGGCGCTCGACCTGGTCGTCGACGCCGGAATCGACGCCGTGGTGCTGGCCAACAACCACACCCTCGACTTCGGTCCCGAGGCACTCGCCCAGACGCTGCAGGAGGTGGATCGGGTCGGGCTCCACCGGGTCGGCGCCGGCCTGACCGCTGAGGAGGCCTACCAACCATTGATTCTCGAGGTGGGCGACTGGACGATCGGGTTGGTCGGGCTGAGCCGGGTGCCGTGCGACTGGTCGGCGTCGGGGGAGAACACGCGGCCATGGGTGGCGTGGGCCTGCCCGTCGCTGATCGACCGGGCGGATGCGATGGTGGTGGCCGCGGTCGAAGCCGCAGATGTGGTGGTGGTGATGGTGCACGGCGGCACCGAGGGGGTGCTCTGCCCGTCCCCGCACATGGTGGAGTTGGAGCAGCGGTGGGCGTCGCTCGGGGCCGACGTGGTGGTCGACGGTCACCCTCATGTACTGCAGGGGATCACCTCGTGGGGTGACACGATCGTTGTGCACTCCGCCGGCAACTTCGCCTTCCCCTCAGCCCGGGGTATCACCGCCAACAGCGCCGTGTTCCTGGTCGAGGTATCAGAGGACGGGATCGACCTTCGGGTCGAGCCGGTCCGGGTTGACGGCGGCGTGGTTCGCAGGCCGACAGCCGATCAGCACCAGGCAATCCGGGACCAGATCAACAGCGTCAGTTCCGGGTGGCAGCTCGACGAAACAGGCCGGGCCGTGCGAACCGACGAGGCCGGCGCTTGTTGACTCGACCGCTCAGAACCCGCTGCTTGCAAAGTCGAGGATCCGCGACTGCTGATCCTCGTCGAAGCCGTAGATCAGCTCGCTACCGGCGGTGAGGTCGGGGGACAGGACCATCATCTGGGAGTTGGCTCGAACTTCGAAGGTCTGCCACGTGACAAAGCTCGGATCCCACAACATGGTCGGGGTTTGCACACCGGTGCTGTCGAGGAAGTCGAGGGCGTAGGGGAAGTCGTCCTGGGCTCCCATGCCGACGACCTGGATCTTGTCGATGTTGTCTTGAGCAAACTGCTCAACGGCCGGACCTTCGGCCCTGCAGGTGGGTCAATGCGGTGCCCAGAACCAGACCAACACCGGACGATCGCCGGTCACCACATCCCGCAGCGAGGTGATCGATCCGTCGTAGACCGACACGACCTCGATGTCGCGCACGTCGTCGGATGTCTGGAGGTTGGGGATGTTCTGCTCGGCCGCCGCCGCGGCTTCCTCAGGTGGGAGTGACGGCGGTGGGCCGCTGACCGGGGCCGAGGTTTCCTCGTCGTCAGCGGTGTCGGCCGGGCCGTCCGCCGCCTCGTCGTCGGCCATTGCGTCGCCGTCGGAGTCGTCGGTCATTGCCTCCAGCTCTTCAGCATCGGCGGCGGGTGCGTCCTGAGCGGTCGCATCGTCGGCGGGGTCGGCGGCTTCGGTCGAGACGGTGTCTTGTGTTCCCGAACAGCCGGCGGCGATCAGCGCCAAAGCCAGCAGCAGTGCGCGTAAGGAGCGGTGTTTGGCCACAGTCGTCATCCCATTGCTAACCGACGTCACCTTCCCATTATTCGGACTCGCACGAAAAAGCGCCGAAATCGGTTCGAAACGTTTGCGAAACTCGCAATCAGCTGAGCCGGTCCTTGACCAGGCCGGCGACCTTCCTGCCGTCGGCCCTGCCGGCCACCTTGGCGTTGACCGCCTTCATGGCCCTGCCCATATCGGCTTTGGCGCTGATGCCCTCAGCGGCCAGGGTTTCGTCGATGACAGCCACGAGTTCGTCGTCGGTCAGCTGCTTCGGCAGGTAGCCCTCGAGAACGGCCAGCTCGGCTCGCTCGTCGGCCGCCTTCTCCGGTCGGTTGCCCTGATCGAAGGCCTCGGCGGCTTCCACCCGACGCTTGGCCTGAGCGGCGATCACCTTCTCCACACCGGCGTCGTCGAGTGAAGCGGCGTGTTCGCCGGCAACCTCGGCCTCCTGCACGGCGGCGATCACCGCCCGCAGGGTCCGGATCGTGACGGCGTCCCGAGCCTTCATGGCGGTGGTCAGATCGGATCGAATCTTGGTGAGGAGTTCGCTGTCGGACATCGGGCTTCATGGTAGTGCGACGCCACCGACGGAGGTCGGCAGTTTGAGTGGCGCAACGCTCCGGCCAAAAAACTTCCAAGGATTCCTAAAGTCCTGACCACCGATTGGCGATACATGCATCAACAGGCAAAACGAAGCATTGATCCAGCCGGGCGTACCGTGGTCGCCTGCCCGGCTGGGGAGCTAGTGGCGAAACCGGCGTGTTTGCGAAACCAACACGGAGACCTGTTATGAACCTGAAGAAGATCAACATCGCCCGTCGACTTGCATCGCTGGCGCTGGCCGCCGCGCTGGCGTTCGGTGGCGTTCAAGCCCTCGCTTCGCACGACGCGAATGATGCTCCGGCATCGGACGAGGTCGCCGGAGCGACCTGGAGCTTGAGAACGGGAGGCCCGGGCGGCGGCACCACAAACGGTGCCACCTGGTCCTGACCCTCCGGTCGAAGCCCGCGACAAGAGATCCACTCCTCGGCGACCGGGGCGGAGCTGCGACAGCTCCGTTCCCCGGAAGACCTCAGGCGAACTGCGCTTGTCGGCGTGGCGTCCAGGTGATCGTCATCGACTCGCCGATCTGACAGCCGACTATTGCGACGTCACCTCGGTGATGCGATCCCGCAGGCGCGGCAGGGCTGCGATGAGGGTTGAGCGCTCGTCGTCGGTCATGCGCCTCGATGCGGCACGTTGGTCTCGAGTGCCGTCGGCTCCCGGCGGCTGGAAGGTGGACGCCGTGCCACCCTTCGCCAGTCGACCGTAGACCCCGTTAACGAGGCCGAGTTGCTCCTCGACGACAAGGTGCTGAAGGTCGAGGGAACCACGGATCGAAGCCTGGTGCGGGGTCCATCCGGAGGACGAACGGCGCCCGGCCGACGAACGTGGACCGCATAGTGGCGGGGGCCTGTCCGCTCGAAGATCACCTGGACAGCTTCCACTGTGACACAAAGCGGGTAGCATCGCGAGCGACCGGCCTGGCAATCGGTGGCTGCGCCCGCCGCCCGGGCTGAATCAAGATGGAAGGACTATCGATGTGAACGCTGACTCCTTGTTTCGAAGCGCTGTTGTGGGGACCATCGCCGCCGTGATCGCGGTCGTCGTCGTGTACCTGATCGCCGACGCGGCCAGTGGGCCGCTTCTGGCTGTACCCCCTGGTGGCGATGCAGCCGAAGAGATCCCTGTTGGAGGGGCAATCTCCGCCACCGTCATCGGCGGTCTCGTCGGGACCGCGATCGCCTTCGTGTCGGGCCGAACGTCTCGTCCGGTCGAGGTCTTCGTCGGTGTCTGTGTCGTTGGGCTCGTGCTGTACGGGCTGTTCGCGTTGGGTCAGGCCGAGGACGCGGCGACCGGGGTCTGGCTCAACGTCCTGCATATCGCCGCCGCAATACCGATTGTGGGGTTGCTGGCGCGCTGGCTACGAGGACGTCAGCTGATCACAGCCTGAGGTCAGCCGACGGGGCTCATCCGGCTTGGTCCCCGGCGTAGCGTCGGAGGAGTCGCCGGCCGAGGCTCGTCTTGTGGACCTCGTCCGCTCCGTCGTAGATACGGGCGGCCCGTTCGTGACGGTACCAGTAGGCGAGGATCGTGTCGTCGGTGACGCCGAGGGCCCCGTGGACCTGAATGGCGGTGTCGACGGCCTTGAGCATGGTGTTGGCCACCACGAACTTGATGGCGGAGATCTCGTCGCGGGCCGCCTTGGCCCCGTGCTGGTCGATCACCCAGGCGGCGTGAAGGACCTGGAGCCGCGCGCCGCGGATCTCGGCGTCGAGTTCGGCCGCCCAGTGCTGGATCACCTGCCGGTCCGCGAGGCGGCTGCCGTCGTTGCCGATGACCCGTTGGTTGGCCCGCTCGCACATCATGTCGAAGGCTCGTGCCGCGATGCCGAGCCAGCGCATGCAATGATGGATCCGACCGGGGCCGAGGCGGTCCTGGGCGATGACGAACCCGTCCCCCTCGCCGCCGAGGAGGTTGGATCGGGGCACCCGGCACGACTGGTAGATCACCTCGCCGTGGCTGGCGTGGCCGGACCCGACGTGGCCCATAACGCTGACGTTGCGGACCAGGTTGAACCCGTCGGCGTCGGTGGGCACGATGATCATGCTGGCCCGCCGGTGCGGTGGAGCGTCAGGGTCGGTGACGGCCATGACGATGGCGAACGCCGCCCCGTCGGCCGACGAGGTGAACCACTTCTGGCCGTTGATCACGTAGTCGTCGCCGTCGACGACGGCCGTCGTTTCCAGCAGCACCGGATTCGATCCGGCGGTCTCCGGCTCGGTCATCGAGAAGCAACTCCGGATCTCGCCGTCGACCAGGGGTCGAAGCCAGCGATCCTTCTGCTCCGGCGTTCCGTACTTGTGGAGGATCTCGATGTTGCCGGCATCGGGAGCCTGGGTCCCGAAGACCGACATACCGAGCGGGCTCCTCCCCACGGCCTCGGCGAACAAACCGTGGTCGACCATCGAGAGTCCCAGCCCGCCGAACTCCACCGGATGGTTGGGGGCCCACAGCCCCATCTGTTTGACCTTGGCCTGAGCCGCGGCCACCGCCTCGGCCAATTCGTCGGGATCACCGTGGAGGAGTTCGCCCTCCAGCGGGATCACCTCCCGGGCCATGAACTCGTCGATCATGGCCAGCCGAACCGACATCTCCTCTGACACCTGGAAATCCACGAAACACCTCCGGTTGGGACCTTAGGAGAGGCCGGTCTCGGCTGACTAGGGTCTTAGGGCCGGTTGGCGAGAATCGCCTGGAATCGCGGTGTGTGACGATGGCTGATGCGGGGAAGCAGACACCTCCTTGGCCGTTGTGTGTGGAGGGATCCACCAGGTGTTATGCCCTATTGAACTGTCCGAGAGCTGAAGTTAGGCTCGGGCGGACACCTGGGTGCGGACAATCGCACGAACTGCGAGGGGCGGAACGGTGGATTCGGAAACCAAATCGATTCGACCCCGTCGCGTTTCTGTGACACGGCTCCTGGTCCGGACGATCTCCCTTGCGCTGATGACGGCGGGCTTGGCGACAACGCCTGTCATAGCCGACAACATCGACAGCGAGTCCAATCGCATCACCGTCACAGCCGGAGCCGTCGGTGACGGGGTGGTGCTGGAGGGGTCGATTGTCACGGGTGGGTCGTCGTCGTCGGCGTCGGTGACGTCTGGCCCGGTCACGGTCACCTCGGGGCGGGTTTATGTGGCGACGGTGGCCTCCAAGTCGTTCGAGCCGGTCACGGCCTTGTCGGGTTTGGGTGGCTCCTGGACGCTTGCCGCGGCCCAATGTGGGGCTCGCGGGCAGACCGGAGTCTCGATCTTCACCTCGGTTGATGCGATCACGTCGGGTGCGGTCACCGCCATGTTGGCTGGATCGGCCAACAACGCAGTGATCACGGTTGCCCAGTACTCCGGTGTTGATTTGGGTGATCCGGTTGGCGCGGTGAATACCGCCAACACGGTGGGGGAAACCGGGTCTTGTAGTGGCGGCACCGATACGGAGTCGTATTCGATGCCGCTCAGTACGACGTCGTCATCGTCGTTGGTCGTCGGTGCGATCGCTTTGGGCAACCGGACCAACAGTCCTGGTGATGGGTGGACCGAACAAGCTCACATCGAACAGGGACGCGGTGGCGGCACAGCCGGTCTGTCGATCTTCGACCAACACATCGCCACCTCCGGCCCGATCGCCGTCGCCGGAACCGTCAGCAGGAAGGTCGACTGGGCCCTCGCTGCCATCGAGCTCACCGCCGCGGTGCCCACGCCGGCTGTTCCGGAGATGGTGGTTGCGCCGGGTTCGTTGGATTTTGGGTCGGTGTTGGTGTCGGGTGGTCCGTCTGAGCTTGATGTGACGATTTCGAATGGTTCGGGTGCGACGGCTGATTTGGTTGTGTCGTCGGTGGGGTTGTCGGCTGGTGGTCCGGAGTTTGCGGTTGTTGCTGGTGGTGGTTCGGTTGTTGTTGGGCCGGGTGGTGTTCATACGGTGACGGTGCGTTTTGATCCGGTGGCGGTTGGGGTGTTTTCGGGCAGTTTGGTTGTTGAGTCGAATGATCCGGATTCGCCGACGGTGGTTGTTCCGCTCACTGGTGAGGGGACGGCGGACACGCCGACCGAGGTGCTGTTGGAGGGGTCGATTGTCACGGGTGGGTCCTCGTCGTCGGCGTCGGTGACGTCCGGCCAGGTGACGGTCATCCCGGGACGGCTCTATGTAGCGACGGTGGCGTCAAAGTCGTACAAGCCGGTCACCGCCGTGTCGGGTCTGGGTGGCACCTGGACGCTTGCCGCGGCCCAATGTGGGGCTCGCAGTCAGACCGGAGTCTCGATCTTCACCTCGGTTGATGCGACCACGTCGGGTGCGGTCACCGCCGCGTTGGACGGATCGGCCAACAACGCCGTAATCACGGTTGCCCAGTACTCCGGTGTTGATTTGGGTGATCCGGTTGGCGCGGTGAATACCGCCAACACGGTGGGGGAAACCGGACCTTGTACCGGCGGCACCGATACGGCGTCGTATTCGATGCCGCTCACCACCACGTCGTCATCGTCGCTGGTCGTCGGTGCGATCGCCGTGCGCAACAAGACCAACACTCCTGGTGATGGGTGGACCGAACAAGTTCACATCACACAGGGCGACAGTGGCGGCGCCACCGCCGGTCTGTCGATCTTCGACCAGCACGTCGCGCTGTCCGGCCCGATCACCGTCACCGGCACGACCAGCAACATCGTCGACTGGGCCCTCGCCGCCGTCGAGCTCACCGCCGCGTCGCCCGGGCCACCAGCACCCAACATCGTCGTCACCCCATCACCTCTTCACTTCGGGTCCGTGCCCGAGCTGACCACGGTCCAAACGCCGGTCACCGTCATCAACACCGGCACCCTCGATCTCGAGATCACCGCAACAGCGGTCACGGGCCCCGAGTTTGCGATCGTCGATGGCGCCGGCCTCCCCATCACGCTCGCACCCGGACAATCCCACGACATCGCGATCGGCTTCACCCCTCCATCGATCGGCTCCTATACCGGCAGCCTCACCATTGAGTCCAACGATCCGGACACGCCAACCGCCACCCTCGCTCTCACCGGCAGCGGGACCACGCCGCCAAACAGTGACGGGATGTGGATCTCACCAGCGGAGCTGGCGCAGAAGCCGATGAGTGGCGACGCGTGGACGAGTCTGCTCGAAACCGCGGACGGTGCATTGGGGACGGCCGATATCGCCGACCTGCATTCCAAGCACGACATTCGTACGCTTGCGGTGGCACTCGTGTACGCCCGGACAGGCGATCCTGCATATCGACTCAAGGCGTTCGACGCGATCGTGAGCGCAGTCGGTACCGATGAGGGAGCAAGCGCACACGACGTGGGTCGAAACCTATCCTCGTACATCATCGCTGCGGACCTCATCGATTTGGCACAATACGACCCGGTCGCGGAGACGAGTTTCCGCACGTGGCTCGACGCCCTGCGTTTCGTCGAGCGGTCAGACGGAACCCTGATCGGAGAAGACGAGGACCGGGCCAACAACCACGGACGTTACGCCGGTGCCAGCCGGGTTGCGGTGGCGATCTACTTGGGCGATCAAGTGGAATTGGATCGAGCGGCGTTGGTCTTCCGAGGTCTTCTCGGTGACCGCGAAGCGTATTCCGGGTTCCGGTACACAATGGATCTGTCGTGGCAGGCGGACCCAACACAACCCGTGGGAATCAACCCGCTTGGGGCCACAAAGGACGGCTACAGCATCGACGGGGCTCTGCCGGAGGAGATGCGCCGCGGCTGCCCGTTCCAGATCCCGCCTTGTTGGACCGACTATGGATGGGAAGGGCTGTCCGGCATCTTTGTCGAGGCCGTTCTGCTGGAGCGACAAGGCTACGACGTGTTCAACTGGCAGGACCAAGCGATCCTGCGTGCGGTCCAATTCCTCGAGCGTCTGAGCATTGATTTCCCGAGCGACCCGTGGTGGGCCGACGGCGATGAGACCTTCATTCCCTGGCTCACCAACTCGATCTACGGCACCGACTTCCCGACCAGTCCGGTTCAGTTCGGAGACAACATGGGCTTCACCGACTGGACTCATGGCCCGGACGGCCCATGAGCACCTAACTGCTCCCAGGCCTTCGTTCACCGCAGAACTCATAGGCTCACGAATGCTCGGTGCTTGGTCCACCGGATTCCCAACCCCTCGACAATGCGTGGTGGCCCACCGGCTGTCTTGCTGAAAGTCGAAGACGATCCGGAGTTTCGCGAGCCCTTCGCCCTCCGAAAAACGAAGAACCGACAAACGTAATGTCCAAAATGCTAGAAACCCGCTGAAACTCTGGGGTTTCAACGGGTTTCTCAGCCTTTCAAGCTGGCGGAGAGGGTGGTGTTGTGTTTCAGGACATATGCAAGGGGTGTGTCGAGTCATGTGCAAGGTTGACGGGCATGCTCGGGGGGCATGTCGAAGCGGCGTGCCATCATTACAGCGGTCACGGTCGAGGGGATCTCCCAGGCTGAGGCGGCGAGACGCTATCAGGTGTCGGAGTCGACTGTCTCGAGGTTGATGGCTCGCTACCGGGCCGAGGGCGACGCAGCGCTCGAACCCCGATCTCGGCGGCCCCATTCGAGCCCGACCGAGATCCCTGACGAGGTGGTCGGGTTGATCGTGAACCTACGAGACGACCTCACCGGTCAAGGCCTCGACGCCGGCCCCGAGACCATTGGTTGGCATCTCGCCCAACACCACCAGGTCACCGTGTCCGCCTCGACCATTTACCGGTATCTGATCGCTGCCGGGCGGGTCACCCCCAATCCTCGGAAACGGCCCCGTTCATCGTTTATCCGGTTTCAAGCCGATCTTCCGAACGAGTGTTGGCAATCCGATGTCACCTACTACCACCTCGGTGAACCCCTGCCCGACCAATCCAACCGGGCCGAGATCCTGTCCTGGCTCGATGACCACTCCCGCTACGCGTTGAGTTCCACCGCCCATCTGCCCGTCACCGGCGACGACACCGTCCAAACCCTGAAAACCGCAGGCCAACAGCATGGTTTGCCCGCCTCGATCCTCACCGACAACGCACTCGTCTACACCACCCGCTTCGCCGGCGGGCGAGACGGCCGCAACGCCCTCGAAACGTTCTGCGTTGAGGCAGGGATCACCCAGAAGCACTCCCGGCCGGCCCACCCCACCACGTGTGGGAAAGTCGAACGCTACCAACAAACCCTCAAAGGCTGGCTCCGAGCCCAACCCAACCAACCCGCCATCCTCGACGAACTCCAACACCTCTGCGACACCTTCCGAACCATCTACAACCACCACCGACCCCACCGCGGCATCGACCGCCGCCTCCCCGCCGTCGTCTACCAGCTCCTCCCCAAAACCGGGCCCAACACCATCGACAACCCCCATCACCGAATCCGCCACGACCACATCGACACCACCAGAACAGTGTCGCTCCGGCGAGCCGGCCGCATGCACCACATCGGCATCGGCCGAGCCCTAGCCGGAACCCCCGTCGTCCTCATCATCGAAGACCTCGACATTCGAGTCATCAACACCACCACCGGCGAACTCATCCGCCACCTCACCCTCAACCCAAACCGCGACTACCAACCCCAACAAAACAACAAAAACCCGAACCCCTGAGGGTTCGGGCCTTGCAGATGTCTCGCGACATCACAGTTGCGCCCTCGGCAGGATTCGAACCTGCGCACACGGCTCCGGAGGCCGATGCTCTATCCCCTGAGCTACGAGGGCTGTTGCGTCGGCCAGTGTAATCGCGCTCGGACCAAAGCAGACGGCCGTTTCCAGCCCACCCCGCCACCCCGGGCCCGGATCTGGAAGCGCTGGCGCCTGTACGGCGCGCGTGAATCCTGCCAGATCGCCCGGCGGCCGGAGTCTAGATGCCCTTGCCGAAGCGGTGGGCGATCTTGAGCGCCGACTCCGCCTTCAGTCCGGCGGCCACCGCCAGTGCGAGGGGCAGACGCTTCTCCGTGGGATGGAGGCGAGCGGTGGCGGCGATGGTCCTCAACGCCCGGGTCCGCTCCCCCATCGCCGCCTGGGCCACGGCCTGCTGGCCACGGATGCGGGCCAGGCCGTCGGGATGGCGGTCGAACTCGGGGTACTTCTCGATCAGGTAGCCGAGCGCCTCGTCGATCATCTTCCACCGCTCGAAGAAGTACGACGCCCCATGCCACCACACCCGCACCAGCGGTTGGCCGGCCACGGCGATCCCGGTCCTGCGGGCGGTGCGCAGAAACAGGTCGTAGTCCTCGGCGTAACTGCCGGGGATCTCCTCGTCGACGAGACCGATCCGCTCCACGAGCGTCTGCCGATGTACCAGCCAGCTCGAGGGATGGACCTCGGTCATCCGATCCCGGAGGAACCCGTCGAACGTCACCCGGTCGGGGTCGGGCATCCGGGCGATGTCGTTGCCCTCATAGCGGATGAGAATACCGGTACAGGCGGCCCGGCAACCCGGCGACCCGGCCAACGCCTCGAACTGGGCCTGAAGTTTGCCGGGAAGCCACTCATCATCGTCGTCGCAGAAGGCGATCCACGAGCGCGATGCGAGGTCGATACCGCTGTTGCGGGCTCCGGCCAGACCCGGAGTCCGCTGGTTGGTCGACACGACGACGTCCACCCCGGGGCCCTCGTCGGTGGCCAGCTCGGCCAGCGAGTGGTCGGGCTCGCAGCGGTCGAAGACGACGACGATCTCGACCGGCGCGTCATGCCGCTGGGCCAGCACACCGGCGAGCGCCCGCCGCAGTAGGTGCGGGCGATCCCGAGTGGCGATGATCACCGATACCGATCGGTCGGCGAGATGTGTGGTCGGGCCTCCGTCGTCGGTCGCTGCCGCAACCGGAACCAAGATTGAAACATCGGATGTTGTCATGATGTGGACTTTCGGCGTTCGACGAGTGGGTTGGTGGCGGGCCGTTTGCGCCGATCGCCGGCCGAAATGACCGGCCGCTCATCGGCCGGGTCCGACCGACCGGACACGTCGGCGGCAGGAGCGGCCACGACGGGAGCAGCCGGAGCGATCGGCCCGATCGGGGTGCACGTGCCGATCAACCGATCGACAGCACGGGCGAACGACAGCACCCCGGCAGTGTTGCCGTGATCGGCCGTGACCGTGAACGAGTCCGGATCGGCCAGCGCTCGATCGAGGGCGGCGAACAGGGCGTCACGATCGTCGACGACCACGGCCACCCCGTGCCGGTCCAGGTGGTCGGCGAACCGCATCTGGTGCTCGTCGATGTGCTCGTGATACGCCGGGTTGCGGGCGACGACGATCGGGAGCCGACCCGACATTCTTGCGTCCATCACCGTCGACGGACCCCCGTGGCTGACCACGGCCGTGGCACCACGAAACAGCTCGAGCAGCTCGGCGTGCGGAATCAGATCCCGGCTGCCGTGGCGCGACGGCGCCGATGTACCGGACTGGACGACCGTCACCACGTCGGGGTGCAGATCGCGCCACTCGTCGATCCACCCGATCAGGCGGTCGAACCGATGATGATCGGTTCCGACCGAGACGACGACCACAGCGGTCGATCGGCGCACCGGATGCCCGGCAAAGCGCCCCGCCATCCCCGCATCGGCGTCGACGACGGGTTCGAGCGCCGACATCAGTACACCGGTCCCGTCAGTTCACTCCCGGCGTAGAGGCGCTGCTGTTCGGGCCACTGCACGCAGAACATCGTCGTGAACGGCCGGCACAGACGGCCGGTCAGGGTACGGGAGTCGATGCGGTCGTAGACCTCGAGATAGACACTGGGAATGCCCATCGCCCTGGCCACGACAAAGAACGGCAGGGCGACACCGGCACCGTTTGAGATCACGACGTGCGGCTCGAAGTCCCTCAGCACCCGTCGGGCCAACGGCGTGTTGCGGGCCAGGTTGATCACGTTCCTCGTCGTCGGATTGTGGGCGAAGATCAGGTCCTCGCCTTCAAGCTTGGAGTGGGCGTCGGGCAGGTCGAACGAAACCCACCGCCGTTCGTGGTGCATCCACCACGGTTTCAGCTGAAGCAACTGAGCCAGGTGACCTCCGGCCGACGAAACGAACAGCAGGCGGCGAGGCTCGAAAGGCGGATCGTCGCCCTCACGGTGGGAAAGGCTCGTCCGCCGCTCATCTGCGCGCTGATACGTGACCGCCATACTCCAGGATTTCGACCGGATCCGGGGCCAACCTAAGGGGTAATATCATCGGTCCGATAGGAGGGTCGGTAGCACTACGCTGGTGAGCGGCACCATCTGCCTCGGTCGAACCCGATCGAAACAGCCTGCGTCCCAAACCCCCAGAGTTTCAAAGGAAGTGCATGACCACCCGACTCTCCCACGTCTCGAACCTCGAGGCGGAAGCAATCTTCATCATCCGGGAGGTGGCCGCCGAGTTCGAGCGCCCAGCGCTACTGTTCTCGGGCGGGAAGGACTCGATCATCGTACTTCACCTGGCCATGAAGGCGTTCGCCCCCGCTCCCCTGCCGTTCCCGATCATGCACGTCGACACCGGGCACAACTTCCCCGAGGTCATCGAGTTCCGCGATCGAATGGTGGCCGAGAACAACCTTCGACTGGTGGTGGCGTCGGTTCAGGAGGCCATCGACGAGGGCAAGATCCAGGATGTGACGGGCCCCCGGGCTTCCCGCAACCGTCTGCAGACGGG